>CASBQB010000173.1 GCA_949127655.1 Chroococcales cyanobacterium PMM_0086
TCCCTCGGCTTTTGAGAAAAGTTTATTATCTCATTAAATTTTATCGATTTTTTATATATCTAGCGCAGCTTCTCTTAACCAGTCTTTGTGTACTTAAAATAAAGTGCGGAATGTGGGATTTAACAAAAGAACGTTCTAACATCTTAGAATTTTTACCACTGGGGTGTCGAAAATATTATGTATCTTCTTAGCCTAAATACTGTGCTAATTAGATAATATAAATTAACTATTATTTGAGAATAACCGATTAATTTAGGATAACAAATATCCCTCAAATTGTTGTCGAATAAAATTGCTTATTGTTGATAAAAAAGACTTTTTGTTCAGGTTTTCGAGTTATACAAAACTAAAAGAAGAGAAATCTTCTTTTAGTTTTGTACTTTATGCCAAAAATCTTGATATCTAATTTTAAAGTGCGGAATGTGGGTTCTAAAGGAAGAGAGCGAAGACGGAAAAGCAGGTTTTGATTTTCTGGGTTTTCACATCCAGCAGTATTGGCAATGTAATAGGAGTCATATAGCGGTTAGTCCACTTCGTCTGGTTCAATTTCTTCTGCTAGTTCTTCAGGGGTTGCTTTTGTCTCTTGGGAGTGATCCGCAGTTGTCTCTAAATTAGGGTTTTCTTGTTCTTCCCAGGGTGAATCATAATGGTTCCATGGCAGTATAGGAGTATTAGGTAATTTGTGGGATAAAACTGTTATATTGTCTGTGTCTGGTTCTGGTAACTCAATACGTGTTACTACATTCTCTTCTAATGACTCTTCTTCTGTTGGTGTTGCTTCATTCTTAGCTGCACTTATTTCTGTATTTAGAAGTATAGTCTCTCCCTTAGTCAAAGGACTCAAATCATTATTAGTCTTACTGGGTTGAACGCTCATATGGTTTATGCTTTATTGACAAAATATGATGCTATTATCTGGAGCATCACTGATAAGGCAATAAACCAGGTTACATAAGCCGCATAGGTCAAAGACTGAGAAACGTCATCTAGTCTCTGCTTGTTAGTATTATATGTTGCAATATGATTAGCAATCATTTTAAGTTGGTATTCATCTGGACTTAAAGCTAGATAACGTTCTAGAAATTTCCGATCCTCTAAGTTTGGACTAATTGCCTCTTGTCTGGGTAAAAATGCAGCAATCAAGAGGCTAAAATTAATCAATAGACCAATGATTTCAATTACACTAAATACACTTGGATATAATAGTAACCGCGAGAGGATTAAACAAGTTAAGAAGGCTCCATTTACTACAAATAATATATTCAGTTTGGTTGTGAGAAGATAACTCTTTTGTTTCTGTTGATCAATTACCACTAGAACATCTTGAGCGGCTAATTCTATAGTTCTTGAGACAGGGAGTCTGGGGGTCTCTTCTGTTTTTCTGGTCTCTTCTGGTACGAGTTGAAGATCTGGGGTTTTGGAGATTTCTTCAGTTAGGAAATTGGCAAGTGTCATAGGTATTTTTTCCATGACCCCCTGTAAGCCACAGAAATTAGAAGCAATTGGGGACTATTCTTTATTCTAATTCTTTTAGAATCTTCATCGCAATATCTTCTGAGCCATTTTTGAGCAATTTTTTATCTTGACGGGGTTCTAGGGGATCATCTCGAAGAAATTCCCATTTTCCTCTAAAAAACTCTTGATTATCGATAATCTGATGTTGCCCATAATTTTGTATTCCTTCTAGGAGGAGAGGAGTTTCAGCAAAACCAGAACGAGTCAAGGAGACAAGGGGGACTTCTAAGCGTAAGGCTTCAGCGAAGGTACTGTAACCAGGTTTAGAGACTACTTTGCCACAAAGCGGCATGAAATCAACTGGACGGTATTTATGATCTGATATGTAACGCAGATTGGGTAATTTAGGTGCGCCTGAATCAAAAGTGATCAATTGCCAATCGGGAAGGTATTCTAGATTATGATAGGGAATTGCTTGTAGTCCCAACCCACCAAAGGTCATCAAAATGGTTCGCTCTGGTGGTGCGTTCAGGTTAAACTTTTCTTTGAGATGCAAAAGGCTGTATTTTGGGTCTCCTCCGGTCAGTCCTACATCGGTGACCACAGGAAAAGAGTCCATTGGTTCACACATAGGCAGCCTCAAGAGATGGTCTGTTTGACTGTAACAGTCTTTGATCCAATTAACTGTTTCTTGGAACTCTTCTCCCCATGCTTGATAAATGTAGTCCCAGCCAAAATTACTCATCATCCAGCAGGGAATGCCTGCTGCTTTGGCTATGGGAGCGATCAGAGGAGGTATATCTCCTAAAATGAGGTTAACTCGGTTAGTGCGCAAAAAAGTGGCTTCTGAGTCGATAGTCTGTTTCTGGTCTTTTTGTATTTGTTTGAGCTTTTGGTGGGTAGCTCGAATATCCATGTTCAAGCTGTCTGACTGAATTACCCCAATATCAAACCCTCTGACTCTGTGTATGAAGTCTGCTTCTATATAAGATTCTAATAACCAATGTGGGGCGGTTGTAGCTATGATTAAAACTACTTCTGGATTGATTTGTTTTAGTTTAGCAGCTACTGAAGAGATGCGCACTGCATGACCAAAACCGTGATTAGTAATTGCTAAATAGATTACTGGTGGACTCATAAATGTCCTCCACTTAATTCCCCACTGCCAAACCATTCTAGAGTATCTTCTATCTTTTCCCCTGTATGATAGGCTGCTAGAAGAATTTCACTAGTTTTACCCCAAACTATAACACCCGTACTATCTATAGCTATCGCGCCTAAGTCTCTTTGATTGGTTTGAGACTCTTGCATAGAACGTTCCATTGCCTCTACTAAAGATAGTCCATCAGTTCTGCGAATGACTACTTTAGCAGCAAAACATTCATCAATGATATCTTCACCGATACCTGTACAACTTACTCCAGCATAGCGGTTAGCATAGTTTCCTGCAGGCATAGCCGAATCACTGACCCGACCTATTTTCTCTAGGCCTTTGCCTCCGGTTGATGTACCTGCGGCAATATATCCATTTTGATCTAGGGCTACTACACCTATTGTACCGCGTCTGGCTTCTGGGTCTGCATAGAGACGAGCCATTTTACTTTGAAAATTAGTTTTTCTTTCCTCGATCCATTCCTCAATGCGAAAATCTGTGGCAGGATCATAGATAGGAACCTGTAAATCTCTAGTTAAATGGGCTGATCCGTAGTCTGATAGTACCCGATCCTCTTCTGATTGTAGGGCTTTAGCTAATTGAATGGGATTTTTAACCCAGGAGACATTTATAACACCACTAAAACGCTGTTTCTGACCATCCATTAAGCTTGCACTCATGCGTACTTGTCCATCTGACTGTAATACAGAACCTGTTCCTGCATTGAAGCGTGGTTCATTCTCTAATAACTCACATCCTAGAAGAACAGCTTCTGTAGCAGTTCCTCCTGCTAGAAGAAGTTGATAGACTTCCAGTACGATTTTATGTAGAGACTGACGGACAGCCAGTAAACCTCCTTTATCTTCTAGAGAACTCGCGCCACCATGAATGATCAGTTTAGGTTGTTTTTGGCTCATAATTATTTAAGTTTTTGATAAGTTCTATTATATAGTCCAATAAGTCTCTTTACGCTATCATTTGTATATCTATTTAGTTAGTTATTTTTATGCAATATCGCCGTTTCGGACGTACAGAACTACAAATTCCTGTTTTTTCTTGTGGAGGAATGCGTTATCAATATAAATGGCAAGATGTACCTCAAAAAGACATTCCTATTGATAACCAGACTAACTTAGAAGCGACTATTCGGACTGCTTTAGATTTAGGTATCAATCATATTGAAACTGCCAGGGGATATGGGACATCTGAGATGCAGCTAGGACAGATTTTACCTAGCTTTAAAAGAGATGAATTAATCGTACAGACGAAAGTATCTCCTACCAAGAATCCTCAAGAATTTCGTCAGACATTTGAAAAGTCATTAGCTTATTTGCAGCTTGATTATGTGGATTTATTTGGGATTCATGGTATTAATAATGCTGAACTTTTAGACTATGCTTTACGTCCTGGTGGTTGTTTAGATGAGGCTAAAAAGTTGCAAGCCCAAGGTAAGATTAGCTTTATTGGTTTCTCTACTCATGCGCCAATTGAGATAATTATTCAAGCAATAGAAACTAATCAATTTGATTATATTAACTTACATTGGTATTGGGTCAATCAAGCTAATTGGCCAGCGATAGAAGCAGCTAATAGAAATGATATGGGAGTTTTTATTATCAGTCCTTCTGATAAGGGTGGTAGATTATATTCTCCTTCACAAAAACTAATTGATCTCTGTTATCCTCTCAGTCCAATGGTCTTTAATGATCTATTTTGTTTAAGTCGTCCTCAAGTTCATACTTTGAGTGTAGGTGCAGCTAGACCAGGCAATTTTGAGGAACATTTAAAGACTTTATCTCTCTTGGAGCAATCTGCAGAAATTCTCAATCCTATCTTACAAAGGTTAGAGGAGGAAGCTATTAGATCTTTAGGAGGAGACTGGTTAAAAACATGGCAAGTGGGACTACCTAGATGGGAAGATACTCCAGATGATATTAATATTTCTACTATACTTTGGTTAAGAAATTTAGTCTTAGCTTATGATTTAGTTGAATATGGAAAAATGCGCTATAATCTACTTGGAAATGCTGATCATTGGTTTCCAGGTAATAGAGCGAATAGAGTTAAAGATGTGGATTTAAGTGATTGCTTAAAAAATAGTCCTCATCGGAATATAATTCCTGCTTATTTATTAGAAACAGATGAGTTATTAAAAGCAACAGAAGTTAAAAGATTGTCACAAAGTTAAAAGTTGCTGAACATAAATAGGGAACAGTCAATCACTGTTCCCATAAGTCTTAATTTCTAGAGCTAGTTTTTCTCAGGAATTGACTCAACTTTGACATTGAGACTAATTTTTTGTCCATTGCGATCTAGAGTTATAGGTATTTCTTGTCCTACTGGAGTCGCTTCTACTAACTGTTGCACAGAAGAGGGGTCTTGTACTTCTTTACCTTGGAGAGATTCAATGACATCTCCAGGTTTAATACCTGCTTTAGCAGAAGGGGAATTAGTAGCTACTTTAACTATTAAAACACCTTTATCTGCTTTAACTTCTAATCCTTTGGTTTCTTGCAATTCCTGTTTGACTTCTGGGGTAATTCCTACCATATAAATTCCTAAATAGGCGTGTTCAACTTTCCCTTTAGTTATTATTTGGTCGGCTATTTGTTTAGCTTTGTTAATGGGAATGGCAAAGCCGATCCCTTGGGCATTTTGGATGATAGCAGTATTGATTCCAATGACTTGACCTTTAGAATTAAGTAAAGGTCCGCCTGAATTACCTGGGTTGATTGCAGCATCAGTTTGCAGAAACTCTACTCTTTTATTCCCTTCCCCAATATCAGAACTTTTGCGTCCTGTGGCGCTGATAATGCCTGCTGTGACTGTATTATCTAATCCTAAAGGGTTTCCTATCGCAATTGCCCATTCTCCCGCTTGCAATTGGTCTGAGTTGCCTATTTTAACGGTTGGGAGTTGTTGCGCATCGATTTTGACGACAGCTACATCTGTAAATTTATCTCCCCCTAAAACTTTCCCTTGGAGGGTTCTGCCATCTTTGAGGGTAACAGTAACTTTGTCTGCTCCTTCAATCACATGAGCATTAGTATAAATTAGTCCATCTGAACTTACAATTAAGCCAGAACCCACACCACGCTGTACTTTGCGATCAGGTGTTTGAGGGATTTGTGATCCAAAGAAACGCCGAAACATAGGATCGTTTAAGGCTTCAGGAACTTCTGTAGTCACTGTTTTTGAAGCATTGATGCGCACTACAGCAGGACCTGTCTCCTTGACGACTTCTGTGATGAAACTAGTAGGAGAGATTCCTGGAGGAATAGCTGCTGTTGCAGAATTAGGAGAAACTAGATTGGTCGCTTCTTCTGGGTTAGGTAGTAAATTATTTACAACATAAGCACCGCCTAAGCCTAACCCAGTCCCTAACAGAAGTAAGGATAAATAGGTTCCTGTTTGCTTGACTGGACTTGATTCTTTATGGTTTTTCATAGTACCGACAATTAAAGAGCAGTGTATATTCAACTATTTCTAATTTAGACTCTATACATGACAATTTGATTACATTCCTACGAATAAATTATGTCAAGTCTGGCTTTTTGTAATAGTTGAAGTAAATCTGCTCAATAAAAAGGTTACTAACTTGCTGGTTTCAAAACATCTAAGGCTAGATTTAACTTTAGGACATTGACTCCAGGTTCACCAAAGATACCTAAAAAACGACCATCGGTGTTCTGGTTAATTAATTCCTCAAGTTGACTTGTCTGAATTCCCCGTGCTTTGGCAACCCTTTCAATCTGTGCTTGGGCCCCTTCTGGTCTAATGTGAGGGTCAAGACTAGATCCAGATGTGTAGACTAAATCTTCTGTGGGTCTGACCCCTGCTTTTTGTAATCTGGGAATATCTCCTTCAATGGCTTTTTTAGGATCAGAATCGCTTTTACCTTTAATCCGGTCTAGTAATGCAGGATTACTGGGAGCTAGATTACTGGCACCTGAAATACCTGTTTTAAGAATGCCTGTAGTATCTTTGCTAGGCTCTACAGTACTATAGTTAGTTGTACTGGGGCGGCTATTAAAGTATTGATCGGAAGTAAAGGGTTGACCAATCAGTGCAGAACCAACAACCTGACCTTGAGCATTTCTTAGTAGACTGCCATTAGCTTGATAGGGGAAGACTAGCTGACCAAAAGCAACCATAGCTAGAGGATAAAGGATAGCGACAACCACCCAAAGTACAAGGGTAGATCTAACGGCTCTACCTACCTCACGTCTGACACTCATTAGAATCTCTCCGGTACAAACATAACAAAGAATAGATAGATAGTCAAAGCGAGCGTGACTAAACCCAGTGCTGCCAACCAATAGGCTTGACTACGGGAGAGATCCCCACCTGTGGCAGCAAAGACCGCAGGTGCAATTACTAAATTAAGGCAAAGTCCCAAAAACAGATAGAGTGGCAATTTGTGTCTGCGCCACTCGGACGAGATTTCAGCTAGACCTTCGATGATTTGAGGGATTAGGCTTCGTTGTAAATGAGTCAGTTTCATAATCTTAGGGAATAGATGAAATATTCTTTCTAATTAAAAGGAATCAGCACATCAATCAGCTTAATAGCAATAAAGGGAGCAATCACACCGCCTACTCCATAGATTAAAATGTTGCGGCTCAACAATTGATCTGCAGTCAGAGGACGGAATTGTACTCCTTTAAGTGCTAATGGAATCAGGGCGGGAATAATCAAGGCATTGTAAATAAGTGCTGAAACAATGGCAGATTGAGGACTTTTCAAACCCATAACATTGAGGGCACCGATACCAGCAGCTGCAAATATCGTAGGAATGATGGCAAAATATTTGGCTATGTCATTGGCTATTGAGAAGGTGGTTAGTGCTCCACGCGTGATCAAAAGTTGCTTTCCGATTGCTACTAGATCAATTAATTTTGTGGGGTCAGAGTCTAAGTCGACCATGTTAGCTGCTTCCTTGGCAGCTTGGGTGCCCGAATTCATAGCCACACCTACATTGGCTTGAGCTAAGGCTGGGGCATCATTGGTACCATCTCCAGTCATAGCAACTAGTTTTCCTTCTGATTGCTCTCTGCGAATCACCTCGATTTTATCTTCAGGTGTAGCTTCAGCGATAAATTCATCGACACCTGCTTCTTGAGCGATCACCGAGGCAGTAATTCGATTATCACCTGTTAACATGATCGTTTTTACCCCCATACGGCGGAGTTGATCAAAACGTTCTCTCAAACCTGGTTTAACCACGTCTTTTAGGTAAATAACCCCATAAAGCTCATTATCTTGACAAACAGCCAGGGGTGTACCTCCCAAGCCTGAAACTCGCTCATAAGCCTCATCTAAATCATGAGGAATGTTGCCACCACGAGAGCGCACAAACCCTTTAATTGCATCCACTGCTCCCTTACGAACTTCCTGACCATCGGGCATATCTGTTCCACTCATGCGAGTTCTAGCAGAAAATTCGATACCTGCAGCCTTGCTAGTATCAAAGTCCACGCTGGCTTGATTGCGCTCAGCTAATACTATAATTGACTTTCCTTCTGGGGTTTCGTCAAACACACTCGCCGCTAAAGAAACTTGTGCTACTTCTTCGACTGTATGTCCTTTCACGGGTATGAACTCATCTGCCAAGCGATTTCCTAGAGTGATTGTACCAGTTTTGTCTAGAACTAAGGTATTGATATCTCCGCAAGCTTCTACAGCACGACCAGAGGTAGCAATAACATTAAATTGTGCGACCCGATCCATCCCAGCAATACCAATTGCACTCAAGAGACCCCCAATGGTTGTGGGAATTAAGGCTACTAAAAGCGAGATCAGAATGGCGACTGTGGTGGGAGCCTCTACATAGTTGGCAAAAGGTGACATTGTTGATACTACGATCAAGAATACTATTGTCAAGACAGTTAGAAGAACAGTTAAGGCGATTTCGTTAGGGGTTTTTTTCCGTTCTGCTCCTTCAACTAGAGCAATCATCCGATCAATGAAGCCCTGACCTGGATCTGAAGTAACTCGCAGGATCAACTCATCTGATAGAATACGGGTACCACCTGTAACCGAACTCATAATATCTGTACCTGGCTGCTTGAGAACGGGGGCAGATTCTCCAGTAATAGCCGATTCATCCACCGAGGCAACCCCTTTAACTACTTCTCCATCGGCAGGAATCATATCACCTGCAATGACTTTTACTTGATCACCGCGACGTAGTTCTGTAGAACTGAGTTCTTGTATTTCACCTGTCGGGAGAAGTTTACGGGCAATTGTGTCTGAGCGAGTGGCCCGCAGGGAGTCTGCTTGTGCTTTACCGCGTCCTTCAGCAACAGCTTCGGCAAAATTGGCAAAGACTAGGGTAAAAAAGAGAATGAAAGTGATCAGCCCATTGAGTAATCTTTGTTGACCTGGATCAGATTCTACTGTTTTAAATAGATTTGGGTCAAAAGTAACCAGGAGAGTAACTATTGTTCCTACCCAAACCACGAACATAACGGGGTTTTTAACAGAGTGACGAGGATTGAGCTTTAGAAAGGACTCTCTAACTGCTCTTTTATATAACCCACTCATGTTTGCTTTTGGAGTATGCTTACGAGACTCACGAGTCGCACTATGGGGAGAATTGGGGGAGGACATAGATTTGAGTTTTCTAAACAACAAAAATGAATTACTAACCAAGCCCTTTGGCAATTTGGAAGGCTTCAGCAATTGGACCTAGTGCTAAAACTGGGAAGAAAGTTAAGGCTCCCATAATCAAAATTATGCCTGCTGTAATCCCCGTAAATAGTCCAGTATCGGTGCGTAGGGTACCAGTGGTCATCGGTACGGGTTTTTTGCGCGACATACTATCGGCTAGCAACAGCAAGGCACCAAGCGGGACATAGCGCCCAACCAGTAGACTAAAACTAGTACTTAAGTTCCACCACAAGGCAGAAGGAGCAGGTTGACTATCTAATAGCCCTTCAAAACCGGAGCCGTTGTTAGCTGCGGCTGAAGCATACTCATAGACCACTTGAGTTAGTCCATGAAAGCTAGGGTTGGTAATGCCACTGTAGAAACCTTGAGCGGTTACTCCATCTGCAGCACTTGGTAGGATCATTGTAATAGAGCCTGGAATCAAGATGGCAATAGGATGTACTAGTAAAATCAAGAAACTAGCCAGCACGACCTCGTTTTTCTCTATCTTGCGTCCTAAAAATTCAGGAGTGCGCCCGACCATTAAACCAGTCACAAAAACAGAAAGAATCAGGTAAGAAAACAGATAGGCGGTGCCTGTTCCCTGGCCTCCCCAAATGATTTGTAAGAACATATTGGACAAGTTGACAAAGCCACCATTCGGCATGAATGAGTCGTGCATACTGTTGACTGCACCTGTCATTGTCCCTGTGGTGATGGTAGAAAATAGGGCAGACTGCGCCCAACCAAAGCGGACTTCTTTGCCTTCTAGATTGGGTGCTTGACCACCTAGCAAGGCATTGACAGCCGGATTGCCGTTATATTCCCCGATAGTATTGACAATGATTAGAACGATACAGATCGCCAAAACCATGCCATAGACTAACCAGGACTGCTTGCGGTTGTTGGCAATTACCCCATAGGTGTAAATCAATGAGGAGGGAATAGCCACCATGCCCACAGTTTGAATTAGATTGGTGAAAGGATTAGGATTCTCAAAAGGGTGAGCGGAGTTAATAGCAAAGAAACCACCCCCGTTTTCTCCTATCTGTTTTAAGATTTCAAAGTGTGCAACCGGACCACGGGCGATCGCCTGACTAATGCCAGGGTTCTCCAGGGTTGGCACAACTACAGGTCCAGAGAGTGTCTCAGGCACTCCTGCTGCTATAAATACGACCGCTCCGATAATCCCAATAGGTAAAAGAATTCGGGTAATTGAGCGGATTAGATCTACATAAAAATTACCTAGAGGTTGTCCCGTCAAGCCCCTAATAAAGGCAATTCCCACCGCTAACCCAGTGGCGGCCGAAGTAAAGAACATATATCCTAATCCGGCAAACTGAGCGAAATAGCCGTAAGTGGTTTCGCCTGAATAGTGTTGCTGATTGGTATTGGTCATAAAGGAAATGATTGTATGCAGATTGGTATCCCAGGTGGGGGAACTCAATCCCGTTGGATTAAATGGTAACCATCCTTGATTAAAGAGAATGAAGGCCAGCAACAGACTCATTGCTAAATTACTATACAGTATAGCTCTTAAGTACTGCCAGCCAGTCATATTCTCTTTAGTTTGCACACCACAAAGGGAATAGAGTAATCTTTCAACTGGATTTAAAACCGAGTCGAGGCTAGTTCTCTGTTCCTGGAAAACTCGAGCCATATAGTTTCCGAAGAAGGGGGTAATGGCTACTACAATTAAAAGCGTTAAAGCGATTTGAATATATCCTTGAAGCATTAGTTCATTGAACTCCGATAATGCCTACAAACTTAATGATCAGAGATTTTAAAAAAATTAACAAGGTATAGATAGATATATTTTTCTGTTTACCCTGGATGTATATATCTAGCCTTCTGATTTAAGTATGATGATTTTTATCTGTTCAAATTGTTACCAAATCTATTACCTATTACAAAAAGCTGCCCGAAAGCAGCTTCTGGTTTATTTTTGCACTCTTTATAATTTTGGCAGAGCAGACAAGGCAATTAATTAGTAAATTGCAAATTATCTAATTGAAAAGCTCTATCATAACTATTTTTGGAGATCTGTACTTGATTGAATTTAAGACCCTGAAACCCCAAAAAGTTACCAGAGGAGGTTAAATCAGTGTGAAATATTTGACTCTCTACAATCTTACCATCTAATAAAGCTTTTATGGTCGTGTCACCTGGTTGAGAAATAAGGGAAAAGCCTATCGCACTCAAATTAGATGTGAAAGACATTGAGAAATCCCTCACACTTTGCTCCGGGATAAAATTACTTATCCTATTACCTGTAACATTGGGAAAAGGAGGCGCATTAGGCGAAGTGGGATCGAAAAAGGTAGCACCTGAAAAGTTAACCCCTGCATATTGATTAGTTAGGGATGTATAAAGAGGCAGATTAATATTTTCAAAGTCAATTGTCTGCTGAGGCTGGTTTAAGCCATTTTGAGAGAACACTTGCACGCGATCATTACCAGCATCCACCACATATATATTATTACTACTATCAAGGGCTATGCTTAGGGGGTTGTAAAATTGACCGTTACCACTACCTTGTGTGCCAAATTGAGAGATATACTCCCCATTACTGTTAAATTTCTCAACCCGATTATTCAAAGTAGCAACCACATAGATATTGTCACTACTATCAATTGCTATTCCTTGTGGAGAGTTTAATTGACCTGCACATTGCCACCAATACTCAACGTAAAAGGAAAGTAATAACTAATAATTTCTGTCTCTATCTAGATAAAATTCCCTTTTTAGATTACCATAGTGACTCTATTAATTAATCAGGGTAAATAGGTCTAAAATAAGTTGACAAAAGCCCCCATTTATGTATAGATTATCAGGAGAGAAAAAAGATTGTCAAGCTATTATATATAAATCAAAATTATTATGTTTAACTATCTCTGATATTCTGGGAAAAACAAATCTTAAATATTCGCCTAGACTAGTAAAAATTGTGATTATATCTACTATTAAAATAATTGATTATTTGGGGAAATTAACAGCTAAACTTACAAAAGAATGCCGCACCTAAATCTTCAACAGTTTCTACCACAAGTGCTCGGTCGAGAAATTCATTTTGTCGCTCACAAGAGGTCTCAGCAATTAGTAGACAACCATGACAAGCTGCTCCATGTAGAAATCTCTCTTCGTAGGTTTCATTAGGCTTGTGTACAGCACAGACTGGATCATTAGAACAAAGTTTTCCTAGTTCTAAAGCACTGATCAAATGATTTTCAATTCTTGTTCCTTCCTGAACAAGTCCTCCGAGCGTCCCTTCAGAAGATGATGAGCCTGTATAGAGGAGGATACCATAACCAGAAGTGCCTGCATAGATCCGCTCCCGAATTGCACTTGCTGAATAGCCACATTCTAAAGAAAGAGTAGTAATCAGAAGATGTGAAAGAGAATGTAACATAATATAGGGGAGTCCAGGAAAAGCCAACTTATCTGATGAGATTCCCTTGCGCTTAAGCCAGACATCAAAACCCCTATTAAGTGCAGTGCCTCTTTGTTGAACTGATTCTTTGGCTAGCCATGAATAGATTGCTTCCTGTTGGAAAGAAAGAAAAATCCCTTCTCCTTTATTTTCAATCGCTGGAACCCAAGTAATATCAAGATCAAGAGCTGCAGGGGTAACATTGAGCTTTAATTCTCCATCAATATCAGGAATTGCTGCTTCAAAGCGTGTAAAGCCAATTTGAGCAACCACTTCCCGAAGACGATGTACAAGCACTATTCGTTCTAATTTATCCTTAAACTGCTCATTCAAGTCTTGAAGATGCCGGTTACGAGCATAAAAATCTCCTTCAGGTTGATCCTCCCCTACAGCATCAGGTGAAGAGAGAAGTGTCTCAATCTCAATCTGCTTAATTGTTTTATCCTCTTTGGGTAAGTTGCTTTTGCGTCTTTGAACTGAGTGCCAAATTATCTCATCACTAAATCCTTCAAGAGCATTGGCAACTCTTTCTTTGCGACGTTCACGACGAATATCATCTTGCTCCTGGGCATACTGTAAAAATTCTTCATAAACCTGATTTACTGACTCTCTTAATTGCTGATCGCCATCAGGAAGAGAAATAACATTGATAATTTGAGAAAAATAAGCATTACTGGCTGAACGGACTAATAATCGGTTGTAGGCAGGCTTACCAGTATCAGGGTTCATACACTTCTCATTAGTCTTTAGACCTAACCAAGGACGAGATCCTTGACATACACCAAGAGCTTTTTTGTCTGTAATTGTGGTATCTGAGAGTGGACGACGTTTTTGACAGACTTCACATCGAATGAAGATATCAGGAAAATCCCCTCCTGTTCCACTTTCATCAAGCCAAAGGTTACTATTACAACTAGATGCTGAATCTTGATGTACAAAGGCATACCAATCAATGTCACTGATATGTCCATTAACACAGGCTTGCACGAAGCGAACTGGTACTACAGGTCTTTTTTGATCATCTAGGTCATTATATTTCCCCTTGGACAATAAGTTTTTACTCAGGAGAGGACGTGTACGATACTCTTTTCCGGCTGGAGATTTCCATACCTCTTCAATTTGGGCTACAAACCAAGTTGGAAAGGTAAATGTACGAATACCAGTCCTGCTCCCATCAAGCTCTTTATTACTACTAGGAGGTTCATACAGGAGAATCCCCTTTCGCCCAAGAACTTTACTCACCGCATCTTCTAGTCGCTCTTCAAAAATTCTTTTCTTTCCCTCACCAAAAAGCCAATGATTGAGTCCGCCAACAATAACTGATTTATTGGGCAGATCTAACATCGATCCCGGTCCGTAGGTGGAGAGGATCTGACTTTGGCGAATTTCTCCGGCTGGTGGTATTTTTTTTGATTTCATAATTCTTTATTAATCCTTGTCTTCACGTTCATCAGGATCATCTGTCCATAAGTTGACTGTTGGTTCAACATCTCGTAAACTTCGGGCTACTTTAAATTTACTAGCAATAAGCGGTTGTTTGTCTAGATCCGGATCTAATGGATTAAACAGTAGTGGTGGGGAGCCGCCTACTTCATTCTGATATTGCAAAATTCCCTTATCAGTAGCAATGTATTGCCAGAGATCCAGAAGCTCAATTACTTGTTCTCTGATTTTATCTCTAAGTTCCTCTCTAGATAGCTGATCAAGACTTTGCACTTCAGCACGTTCGGCAATAGTGTCAATGACAAAGTTTAGTGCATCTCGATGTTTTACTATATCTACAGCCTTTAAAGCAGCCGTTAATTCTGAACAGCCTAATCGGGCCAAAGCCACTGTAATTGCAGCAAGTCCTTTATCAAGTGCCCGAGGAGAAAAGGGAGTAACACTAGTCGCTTCTACTGCACGATAAAAGCTATTGTGCCAAACTTGGAATCTTTCATAGTGTGAACGGTCACGAGGTCTATGAACGTTAAGGAGTGTTACTACAAGTCCAGGACGTTGATCATCCCTTCCCACTCGACTTGTTGCTTGAATGTATTCAGAAACAGTCTTAGGCTGTCCCAAAACAACCATCAGTCCAAGACGGGTAATATCAAGACCGACTGAGATCATATTGGTAGCTAAAACTACATCTAGTCGTTCTTTTGGTTTAAAGGTTTGGGAGAGGCGAGCTTTTGCTTCTGCCACCTGGCTAGTACTAACCCGCGAGGTAAGCTCAATTGGTTCATCTGTTATGGTTCTGTTATGAAAAAGCCCTTCTGTTTCGTTTTCACGTTGACGGGTTGAGTATTTCTCAAGTCGTGATTTAACTTCATCCTCAACAATTCGACGACTACCGCCTAGTTCTCTTAGAGAATTAAAGTAACCAACAAGGGTCATATAGGGGTCAGCCGGATTTTGGGGATTCATCTGTCCCCCTGCCTCTTTCCAGGCCTTCTGTGCTGCTCCTAAGAGTGCAAGATATCCACGCATTAACACGACTTTTAAACTTCTTCCCGGCGCAGCTATACCTATATAGAGGCGGCCATGTCGTTGACTGACAGGAACGGTCTTGGCAAAAAAAGAATCATGCCGATCAGGACCTGGTGGGGGAAACACTTCAACGGAAGTGCGTCCAAAAAGTGCTCGAATTTGGCTAGAGCTTCTTTTTACTGTTGCAGTTGAGGCGACGATTTTAGGTCCTACTTTTACTCCATTGACTTCATGGGAGCAGAGGTAGTCAATGACTGTCTCATAGAGTCCCATCATAGTCCCAAGTGGACCAGATATTAGGTGAAGTTCATCCTGAATAATCAGATCTGGTGGTGGTAGTGGCCCATTTAAAGCTTGTCCTAAACCAGTCATTCTTGTTGGTCCATAAAATCCATCCTTGTTGTGACCTTTTACACGTCCAAACAGTGCACCTGTTTCTCCCACCCAAGGCAGGTTAGCAAATTTATCTACTGTGGCAATGAGAAAAGCCGGCAGTCTTCGGTAAATTGTATCGTCAACAGCAAGAATAGGTAGAGGATTACTTGAGCGAAATTGGCAGGCTCGATTAATACAATGAATCCGAAGGTCAATAGGTTGATCTTGATTTGGAAGTAGTTGCAAGGAGTTTCTAGTAAATTTCGTTCCGCACCAAGGACAATTTTCTAGAGGAATAGGCAGAAGGGTGGTCTTCCCTGTGGTATATGCTATAAAACGAGCGCGTGCAGTATTTTCATCTTTGTCTCCTTTTTCTCCCATGCGGTTGGGTGTTGCTGCTTGACCCACCCAGAGACCAATTTCAAAGGGCCAGCTTCCCAATTTTTCTACATCCTTTTGTCGCTCAAGTTCCAGCGCACAGACCAGAGTTGCTGCCCGTCCAAGCTGGTCTAGGGTAAGGAGTCTAAGGGTGTACCGCATTAGAACACTTAATCCAGCAGAGGAGATGCTAGGGTTACGCAGTCGTCGCAGTACCATTGTAAAAGCTGCTAACCCAAGATAAGCTTCTGTTTTGCCACCACCGGTAGGAAAGAACAGTAAATCTACAAGTTTTCGTTCTTGATCGGTTTGGTTGGCTAGGCCCACGATATTCATTAATAGAAAGGCTATTTGAAATGGTCTCCATTTAGGTGGAGATACATTATTAGGGGTGAGGTCTTCTCTTCCGTGACAGATTCTTTGGCGAATTGATTCAGCAATAACTCGGTTAGTAATACAAAAAGACTCCAAAATGTTTGGATCATCGAGTGCATTGAGTCCAGCTGCAATTCTTTCTTTGACCTTAGTAGCTCGATGCAGCAGTTCTTTTGCTACTTCTACTCGACAAGCTGTATTTTGTGCTGCCTTGGTCTGTTGATCACTAATCCAAACTTCGTAGGTAGTGACTATTTGTCCTAACATTTTCCGTAATTCTTGGGCATTGGCAGCTTTACTTAATGCTTCCATACCAAGTTCAACTCCTTCAATAGGTGAAGGCTCCACTTTCTCAACCTCTGCTGAAGGTATCCAAGAAGTACAGATTTCTTGACATTTACCCCTGTCTTGAATAGCAACTGCTGAGGTATTATGTCCTACTGCAAACTCATAGTCATTTTGATACTGCAGATCTGCAATTCGCTCATCGTCATCATCAAGTGCTTGTCCTCGCAGATCTGGACGCGGGACAAACCCTTCATCTATTTGTACTGTAAATTTTGCTTGAAAAATATAGCTAAGGTCTCTGTGAGTATCAGCTGCAGGTGGACGGTAGTTCACTAAAAAAAGAGAAATAGCTTGAGTGCCTGATGGAAGTTTTGTATTTTCATTTACTTTTCGTACTGATAAAGAAAGTTTAAGACCTTGACTCTCTGGCACATCAAAATAAGTACTGTGTTTTTTATCTAGATGCACTTGAAGTGATACGTGGCGGGATTTCCTTTCCCAAGGACTAGATGTGAGAGTCTGAAGGGGAGTTTCAGCGATAATCTCTTTGTCATCTTGAGGTAGTGGTGAGTAATCCCCCCAGTTTACAGACACATTGAGAACTTTTGTTTCTTGAGGAACTAGAAAACTTAAACCCATTGAGGAGGGAAGTAAAGCTTTGCGCGCAGATGCTGCTTGTTCTGGGACTGTTTCATCATCTCCACCAGATGTCAGACTCACTTGATCTAATTCATCATTTCCTAATTCATCTGAACGTTGAGTAAGTGAAGCTTCATAGGGAACGAGAAAACCTGTCAGATACCAGAGTGACGGTGCTTGCGGTATGATTTCTTCTGCGTGAAGGATATCTTCTAAGGTAGGTCCTACTAGATCAAGCTGTAGTGCTTCTACTAGTTTTTTACGAACATCTGCTGGTGTTGTCATAGATAATTTGTAAATACACGCCTGGTTTACTATTTAATAATCAATAAAATCAATTTATTTTTGAACTAAGCAACTTCTGTATATTCACAAAAAATGCCTAGTTTTGGAAAATGTGTTCTTGATAGTTTTTATAAATCTTGTTTCTGGTTCAATAGCAACAAACTTAGCGTCACCAGCTAGAAATGCCTTCGTTTTATCTACGTTTTATTGCTCTTCTATTATTTTGGGGTGGATATGCACTTTCGCTTAATTGCCTGATTAAAATTTTATCCCTTCTTTAACCAACCACGTTAAAATAACAGTAATAGCAATAATTACGATCTGCCGCCAATTCTTAGCTTCACCGATTTTTTCTGCTAAATCAGGTATTTTTTGAATTGATGGTCTCCATTCATTTAAACTGGTATCTACTTTACCAATTGAAATTTTTAAATCCACAATCTCAGCAGAGTTCTTATCTATTTTCTGATCTAGATGATCTATTTTCTGATCTAAATGATCTATTTTCTGGTCTAAATGATCTATTTTCTGGTTAACTTCTTTTAGCCCTTCCTCAAGCTTCATTTCTAATCGCACTATTGCTTGAACTATACTAATTTCAGTTCCTTGAGTCATTTTCCTAGCTTCCCAATAACAACCTTATTGATTAGTTATTATACTGTTTCTGAAAGATTATCAGTCCGGTTAATCAATGGGCAGAGATCCTCATATTAGTCTAGACTAGGCCAAGGCTTACTTTACGAATAGACTTAAATGACTCAGGGATTTACTTTTCCCAGTATTGATCGGAAATTTTGGCGGCGCTTATGGGAGTTACTTTCCCCCTATTTTCTCTCAGAAGAAAAGTTTTGGGCCTGGACATTAGTCATTGTTTCTAATGTACTATTATTAGTTAACTCATCTCTAGGCCCATTAATTCCTTTACAGTTAGGAGAAATGATCTCAGCTTTAGCTAAAAGTGATCAACCTCGCTTCTATCATGCTGTCTATACTTTTGCAGTACTCTCTATCACTTCCGCAATATCTATAGGTTTTGGATACTATAGTTTATTTTTGCTGGTGGTGCGTTGGCGAAGATGGTTAACTAAAAAGATCATTGCTGAGTATTTAGATAATCGGGCTTACTATAGAATTAGCAATCAAGCTGAAATTGATAATCCAGATTTGAGGATTGCCGAAGAGGTAGAATCACTCTTATTTGGAGTACTTACTTTAGGGTCATTATTACCCGTTTTTTCTGGTCGTTCTGTATTCGCTATAACTACCCTATGGGTCTTTTCTCCACCCTTGACGGTAACCTTAATTGTCGTTGGTCTCCTCAATACTTGGATCAGCTATCGGTTCTTTTTTACGGCATTATTAGGTATACAATATGCTCAACAGCAAAGAGAAGGCAACTTTAGAACCGGATTAGTCAAAATTAGAGAGAATGCTGAGTCTATCGCTTTCTACAGGGGAGAAGAAAGAGAGAAAAGTCATCTCGGTAATCTGTTTCAAGAAGTTTTTATTAACCAGAATAAACTCCTGCGCTGGAGAGATATTTATTTTTATGGCTTTAATGGGATTACTAACACTTTAGTAGGCTTCTTAGGTTATATTTTTGTAGCACCACGCATCTTATCAGGACAAATAGAAATAGGTGGACTCTATCCCGTCCTCTCAAATAGTGCCATACTCTATGTTGTCTTTTCAATCTTTGGTCAACTTGTGGGTGGTCTGAGTAGTGTTCTCAATTCTGTAGTGAGGGTGAATCAGCTTATTAAAGCGATAGAAGGTACCGACGAAGAAATTCTAGAACCAGGAATTACCACAGAAGAAGCAGATAGAATAACTATTTCTAATCTCACCTTAAAAACCCCCAACCAAGAAAGAACTCTCTTTGAACACCTCAATATCACTGTTAACCCTGGAGAGAGTCTGTTAATTATGGGTAAGAGTGGAGTGGGTAAAAGTTCTCTTTTAAGGGCGATTGCCGGACTCTGGTTATCAGGAACAGGCCTGATTCTGCGTCCTAACTTGAATGATATCTTTTTTCTGCCCCAAAGTCCATACATGGGACTCGGTACCCTACGTCAACAACTCCTCTATCCTACCCCGACCCGCGATAATATTTCTCAAGCAGAACTAGAAAAAGCTTTAGACGCGGTTAACCTAAAAGACTTACCTAACAGAGTAGGAGGGTTCGATATTGAGTTAGACTGGGCAAAGGTTCTCTCTCCTGGTGAACAACAGCGCCTTTCTTTTGCTAGAGTCATTTTAAGTGCACCACAATATATCATTCTAGATGAAGCAACTAGCGCTCTAGATACAGAAAATGAACAGCATCTCTACAAAGCCATAGCAGGAAAACAGACAACTATTATTAGTGTTGGACATCGTTCTGAGTTAGTTACATTACATGATCATCTTCTCAAACTACCTTAAATGATGCAGAGTAACTTTCTTTTATCTCTTTGGCAAACTTGGCTAATTATTAAACCCTATTGGTTATCTAGACCAGGTTTCAAAGGTTGGTTACTTTTGGTAATAGTGCTTACTTTAACTATTTTTGGGGCATTTTTAGGAGTCAGTTTAGCACAAGTTAGTGGCGATCTGATCAATGCTTTAACTGAACGCGATAGAGATAAATTTATTAGTAAAGGACTGCTTTATGCAGGTGGACAAGTTGTAGTTTTAAGTATGGATACAGCAGGTTCTTATCTGCGTCTATTGTTACAGAACCTTTGGCGTAAATGGTTAACTGAGGAGTATTTACAGCGATACTTTACTGGCAAAGGTTACTATAAATTGTTGGGTAAAGTAGGGATAGATAACCCAGATCAACGTATTCAAGAAGATATAGATTCTCTAACTAGTCAAGCACTTTCTACTATTGATACTTTACTTGGAAGTATTACAGGTTTAATAGCTGCTAGTTTAGCCTTAGCCAAGACTTCACCTAGTTTATTATGGGGTATTCTTGGCTATGCTTTGATTATTACTATTATTTCTTATGGACTGTTTGGACGTATTCTCAAAGCTTTAAGATTATTACAATCTAAATTAGAAGCAGATTTTCGCTTTAGTTTAATGCGAGTTAAAAATTATGCTGAATCTATTGCTTTTTATCGAGGTGAACAGCCGGAAAAAGAACAGATTAATCAAGGTTTAGAAAATGTTATTGAAAACGAGAAAAAACTAACTCGCTGGGAAAATGGTTATCAACAGTTTTTTCAAGACTTAGTAGATCGGTTACCCTTTTTCTTAACTATTATAGTTTTAGCACCCAGAATCTTTAGTAAAGAATTAAAAGTAGGTTCATTACAACAGAGTCAGTCTAATGTATCTATTGTCTATCAGAGTTTTTCTTCAGCTTTTGATCAAGTATCTGGACTAACAGTTTTAGCTGCGGCAGGACAACGTTTACAGGGACTATCTCAAGGTTTATTAGTTTCTTCTGATGTGCCAATAGAAGGAGAGAGAACCTTTGATGTGATTGAAAATGGAGGGCTATTAATCAACCAATTGACTCTACAAACTCCCAATTATCAACGCACTTTAATTACAAATCTCTCGCTATCTCTAGATCGAGGAGAAAAGTTACTAATTGTAGGAGAAAGTGGTTCAGGGAAGAGTTCTTTATTAAGGGCAATAGCTGGTCTTTGGCATTCTGGAACAGGTTCTATTGTCCGCCCTAGTGATTCTATGATCTTTTTTATCCCGCAAAAAACCTATCTCATGGGGGGTTCTCTAAAAGAAGAGTTAACCTATCCTAGAACTGATTTAAGAGCCTCTCCTGAAGAATTAAAAGCTGTCCTAGAAAAGGTACAATTAGCAGATTTAGCTGAGAAAATAGGCGGTTTTGAGGAAGAAATAGATTTAAGTAGCGTCCTCTCACCTGGAGAACTACAGAGACTTGCTTTTGCTCGCTTGTTCTTATATGCACCTGAATATATTCTTTTAGATGAAGCAACAAGTTCACTTGATGAAGAAACAGAAAGCTTTATTTATACTCAAATAGCTTCAAGTTCTGCAACAGTAGTTAGTGTAGGTCATCGCTTCAGTTTAACTAAATACCATAATCGGATTTTACGTTTAAAAGGTGATCAAACTTGGCAGGTTAATTAGTGAGACTCCATGACCTTTAAGCTGTAGTGGTGATAGGTCTAGAGCGCTGTATTTTAGTGGGTTTTCTTAAAGAGAGTAAAAATCTCCTTAGCTGTGCGGTCACAGACTCCTACTTCGCCTAACTGTGAACGGATTTCTTGATAACCATTGAGAGTATCTTGACGACGTTGACTGTTAAAGAGTAATTCTAAAGACTCTTGAGAAATAGCTTCGGGAGTAGCTGCTTCTTGTACTAATTCAGGAGAGATAGCCCGATTGAGAACGATATTAGAAGGGGCTAAATAAAGTAAGGAGAACTTTAAAATACGACGAGCGATCCACATTGTAATAGGACTGAGTCGATAGACAACTACTTGGGGGATGTTTAATAAAGCTAACTCTAAATTAACGGTGCCCGACTTACTTATAGCTAAATCACTAGCGGCCATTGCTTCTAAAACTTCTCCATCGATGAGAGTAGCTTTGAGACTATATTTTTCTACTTGTTCCTCAATTGCTTGACGAAAGGAAGGTTGAGATAGTAGGAACAAAAAACGAATGTGTTTAGATTCCTTCTGAATTAGAGAACAAGCTTGGGCTATAGTTGGAACAATATATTTTAGTTCTTGTTTACGGGAAGCAGGAAAGAGAGAAACAATAATCTCCTCTGAGCTAATGCCTAAATTATGACGGGCTTGCTCTCTATTTGGCGCTTTTACCATTCGGTCTAAAAGAGGATGTCCTACCCAAGTTGATTCTAGTCCTTTTTCTTGGAAAAAATGAGCTTCTTGCTGAAAAATAGCCAGCAGATGGTCTGCAATAGAAATTAATTTTCGAGTCTGTTGAGGACGACCATCCCAAATCCAAGATTGAGGGGCAATATAGTAAAAGATGGGTACTGTGGGATATTGCTGACGCAGATAGCCACCAATAGCCAAATTAGGACCGATATAGTCAATCAAAATGACTATATCTGGGGGGTTCTCTTTGATGTATTCCTTGAGCAGCTTTTGACTGCGGTAGGTTGGCAAAATAAAGGGAATTGATTCTATTAGTCCTATTGAAGAGATGATGGTCGTGTCGGCAAGAATTTTGGCTCCTGCTTGAGTCATCCTCTCTCCACCTAGTCCATAGATTTCTAAGACTTCCCCTGCTAATTCTGCTTGACGGTAGAGAGACTCAATCAACATTGCTCCTTGTAAGTCACCTGAGACTTCGCCAGTACTTATTAAAATCTTCATATTACTTAACCCTTACTAGGGATTGGTCCGCGACGTTTCCCCCCTGAGATAGAGTTGGTTAAGAATTGATGTAGATGTCGCAAATACTGATTATTGCCACAAAGAGTATCTATTTGAGCTAAAGCCTCTTTAAATGTAGTTGAGGAGTTATAGAGAAGACGATAGACATCTTTGAGTTGTTTAATTTCTTCCTCACTCAGACCCGCTCTTTTTAAGCCAATTAGGTTCAATGATCTAATTCTAGAAGGATTTCCCTCTACCATCATATAGGGGGGAACATCCCTTTCAATACGAGTCATGCCACCTACCATTGCTAATTTACCAATATGAACGAACTGATGAACTCCCAAGACACCGCTAATTTTGGCTTGAGATTCAATGTGAATATGCCCAGCTAGGGCTACTGAATTGGAAATAATTACCTCATCTTCGATCACACAATCATGGGCTACATGGACATAGGCCATCAAGAGATTATGATTGCCAATATAAGTGATTTTGCTCTCATTAGTAGCTTGATTAATAGTTACATACTCCCTAATTTGATTATAGTCACCGATTTTGACCTGAGTCATTTCACCTTTATATTTAAGATCTTGTGGTTCTAAACCAATTACTGCGCCTGGAAAGATGCGATTTCCGATGCCAATTTCTGTTGGTCCTTCAATTACAACGTGTGCACTAATTACAGTTTGTGCCCTGATTTTGACATGATTTCCAATCACTGAATAGGGACCTACCTGAACAGTAGGGTGAAGTTCAGCATCAGGATGAATCACTGCCGTAGGATGAATCAAAGGTATTTTAGGAGATTCTTCGGTGCTTAGATTAGTCAACATCATCCGTTATCTTATCGTCAA
>CASBQB010000174.1 GCA_949127655.1 Chroococcales cyanobacterium PMM_0086
AATTCAGCCGCCTTAAGAGCTAACCCTCCTAACACTAAAGGTATACCATAGAAGAAGCCCGCTAAATTGAGGGTGGAATTACCTTGTGCATAGGCAATAAAACCGATAATTGTCAAGACTCCTCCAACCCCTAAACCCAATAACGCTAATGGAAGTTGACCAAACATGGCAATTTGACATAATTTGTTACAAAACTAAGATTATCAGTGATCATCCCTCTTCAAAAACAAATTACAAAAGCAACACATAATACTTCAAAATTGATGCAGAGAATGGAAGTATTGGCACAGCCTTTACAATCTTTATTGATGGGAAAGTGGTTTAAACTGATTTGTGGAGCAAGTTTTCAAGACTTAGCCGTGATCAAAAGCTTAACATTGGTTTATAGCCTAGCAGGAGCAGACTGCTTAGATGTTGCTGCTGACTTAGCAGTCATAGAGACAGTTAGAGAAAGCATGGAACTAGTTAAAAGCCTAACCGACCAAGCCCAAAAAAAAGGCTATCCTAGACAAGGCTTACCCTGGTTAATGGTCAGTCTCAATGATGGAGAAGATCCACATTTTCGCAAAGCTAGTTTTAATGCCCAAAACTGTCCACCTGACTGTCCTCGTCCTTGTCAAAACATCTGTCCAGTGGATGCTATAAAGCCTCAAGGCGTGCTTAAAGAGAAATGCTATGGGTGTGGTCGTTGTCTGTCAATTTGTCCCTTACAGTTGATTCAAGCTGATTCACATCAGACCAACCCCGAAATGATTTGCTCAGAAATAACCAAAGGACATATTCAAGCAATAGAAATTCATACTCAAGTTGGACATCAAGACCAGTTTGCTACTTTGTGGGAGAAGATAAAACCTTATCATGGTTCCTTGGAACTACTAGCGATCAGTTGTCCAGAACATCCTCAATCTATCCCTTATCTTGAACATATTTACCATCTAATAAGTCCTCTAAAATGTCCTCTACTTTGGCAAACAGATGGTCGTCCGATGAGTGGAGATATAGGTAAGGGAACAACCCATGCAGCGATCCGCTACGCGCAAAAAGTCTTAAATGCAGAATTACCAGGCTATGTTCAACTAGCAGGAGGGACCAATGACTACACGGTTAGTAAACTAGAATCTCTAGGATTACGTCAAAAAATAGCAGGAGTAGCTTATGGCAGTTACGCTAGATCAATTATTGGACCCTTACTGTCAGGTTTAGAAACATTAAGTCTAGGCCAAAGTCCACCAGAATCTCTCTGGTCTGCAGTTAATCGAGCCTATCATCTCGTGGCTGAAATTAAAAACACTGGATTGAAGAACAATTAAAAAATTGTGTTAAACCCAAAAATAGCATCCCAACCTAATCAACCTACTTTAAACACCTTATCCTTGATGTCAGAGACTCCCGTTGGTCAACCAATCACTGACGATTTAAAGAAACTCTTAGAAATCCTCCCCCCTTCCATCCGAGAAACTCTAGAACAACATCAAGATCTAGCTCAGTTAATCGAAGTAGTGATGGACTTAGGGCGCATTCCAGAAGCCCGTTTTCCCAATCAAGCTATTGATTTAGGTGACATTGCGATCAATAAAGAAGACTTGAACCACTGTATCGCTAGAGTGGGAACTTTTAGTGGAGACAATCGGGCAGGAATAGAACGGACATTGCACCGCATTAGCGCTATTCGCAATCGGACAGGTGACATTATCGGTTTGACCTGTCGAATAGGTAGAGCGGTTTTTGGCACGATTGTGATGATTAGCGATCTTGTTGAAACTGGTAAATCTATCTTACTCTTAGGTCGTCCGGGAGTCGGCAAAACCACAGCCCTGAGAGAGATCGCCCGCGTACTAGCTGATGAATTTAACAAGCGGGTGGTGATTATCGATACCTCTAATGAGATAGCTGGTGATGGAGATGTACCACACCCAGCCATCGGCAGAGCAAGAAGGATGCAGGTAGCCCTGCCTGAACTACAACATCAGGTGATGATCGAAGCGGTAGAAAACCATATGCCCGAAGTGATTGTCATAGATGAAATTGGGACAGAATTAGAAGCTTTAGCCGCTCGGACAATTGCCGAAAGGGGAGTACAGTTAGTTGGCACTGCCCATGGCAACCATTTAGAAAATCTCATTAAAAATCCCACCTTCTCAGACTTAATAGGGGGTATTCAAGCAGTCACATTAGGAGATGATGAAGCCAGAAGAAGAGGTACCCAGAAGACAGTTTTAGAACGCAAAGCGCCCCCCACTTTTGAAATTGCCGTAGAAATGTTAGAGAGAGAGAGATGGGTAGTACATAATGATGTGGCCGAAACTGTCGACCAACTCTTAAGAGGCAACGAGCCAATCTTACAGATTAGAACAATTAATAGTCAAGGGGAAGTAGAAAAGATAGAACAAGCTCCGCCTCAGTCCAATACAGTTCCCCTTCATCGAGGTACGAATGTGATCCAGGCTCCAGTTAAACCAATGGGCTGGAGAAGCTCAGGGCGGATGGTACCAGTCTCCCTAATGAATGAGGAAAATTCAGAATCTAACTCTGATTTTGACCAGATGATTGAAAAGTCTTGGTATCAACAGGAGGAAAAAACTGACAAAATTCGCACCCCTGGCCCGAATGGAGAAGATTGGCCAGTTTATGTCTATCCCTATGGAATTGGCAAAGGTCAACTTGAACAGGTGCTAGAAGTGATGGAATTACCGATTGTTTTAACTAAAGACCTCGATGAAGCTGATGCCGTTTTAACTCTACGTTCACAAGTTAAAACCCATTCTAAGCTCAGACAACTGGCCAAAACTCGCCAAATACCGATTCATGCAATTAAGGCTAATTCTATCCCTCATATTACCAAAGGATTCAGACGGTTATTGGGTATGGAAGACTATAAAGGTCCTGAGTCTTTTGACTTAGGCTTCTTTAACCAAGCCAGTAATGAGGATGAGTTAGAAGCATTAGAAGAGGCTAGACTAGCTGTAGAACAGATTGTTATACCTAAAAGACAGCCTGTAGAATTATTACCCCGTTCAGGACGTATCCGCAAGATGCAGCATGAATTGGTTGAACATTATCAACTCCATTCAGATAGTTTTGGAGAAGAGCCTAATCGTCGTTTAAGGATCTATCCAGCTTAAAAAGATCACCACTCAAATACATAATAAAAATGATTTGAGTGGTGATTCTCTTCTGTAAAGTCTATTCTGGGTTGAACATTTGTTCTAAAAGTTCAGAGGTATTCCCTAATGATAAGTCTGTGCCGCCTATCGAGGAACCCGAAGGCTGTAGCATTGCTTCAAAAAGTGCTTTTCCTTGACTAGTAACAACTCGTTCTGGCAAGGGTGGTATATTTGAATTAAGAGCAGCTGCGACCTGCCCTTTTACATGGGCAATAAAACGGCTGATCCGCAGTCCCTCGTTAGCTTCCCACCACTTCGCTCGCTCTCCCATTTCTTGAGTCCAACGCATCCCACCAATTGCCAAGATATTTCCCTGTTGATCTCGCTTTTCAACACCAGCATGATGAATACCAATGACCTGCCACTGGTTGTTATATAGTGGAGCACCAGAGGAACCCTGCTCAGTATCTGTCTCATAGTGTAGCCAGTTTTCCAGTATTGCAGTAAGCGTATTCTCACGCAAGCTGGCCTGACGACCCTGTCCTTCTGGGTGATGAATACAATTAATTACCTCACCTAAAGCTATCTTACCCTCGTCTTGAATCAGTACATTAAACCTAAACTCACTCAGGTTTACTTCTGTCCTGCCGCTCTCGCTACGGGACTTAGGAGCAACTGCAACTAAAGCATAGTCTAAGCCTTCCTTAGCAGGATCGCAAACAAAAAAGGTATCTGGATCTAGGTTAAAAATACTACCAGAGACAAGATCTCCGGTAAATGTTTCCTCATAGTCAAACTCAACTCGGCTGGAGCGGGCTGTCTTGAGAGAATCTAGTACGTGCTGGTTAGTCAGCAGAAGGTTAGGAGCAACTAAAAAACCAGTAGCCCAGCCAATATGTCGAGTCGTATCACGGATGTCAATACGTCCAACAGTTCGGCGAATCTCTGCACCCCTTGTTAAAAACCAACAGGGTTGGGTATCCCGTCCATTGATTATCCGTTCAAAGGCGCGCTGAGTCTCCTGTGAGGCTTCCTGGACTGGTTGTTCAATTAGTAATTGTCGATTCTCTTCTCCTATTAAAGGAGTCAGGCTGTTATTTTCTAAGAGTTTTCCCTTTCGCTTCTCAATACGTTCAGGGGTATTGGCTTTTAAAAGATCTCCCTGATTGAGATAATGGCGAGTAGTTTCTCGTTCTTTTTCCGATTCTGCTAAACGCTGGGATACTTCCTGCTGCATCTTGGGATCAATATTCATACTCATCTCCGGTTGATCACAAGCTAAAAGATAAGATTTTCGTAGTTGTCAAGGATGCGGACACGATCCAATCCTGCTTCAAGTCCTTCTGAGGCAAGCGGTAGTTCAGAATCTTGCAAATAGTCAAAGTCTAGAGCAGTACGCTTTTTAATCTCCTCTAGCTTAACTCGGTAGGTACCAGGCTCAAAAGCAGCTTCAAGTCGCAACATATCTTGAACTAGCTTGCTTTGTTCCAGCAAATAAGCAGCTGTGGCTAATTTTCCATCTTTAGTAACATAGGCAATAATCTTCCAAAAAGCTAGCGGAAGACGAACACCTTTATAAATGGGATCTTTATCATCCATCACTGGCCCTGTAAACACTGTCACCTTCCGATTACTTGTATCAGCTTTGTTGAGAATAAAGTTTTCTAGTCCCTGCCATAAGTCTTGTCCCTGGTTAAATTTCTCATGTTGAGGAGAGCAGTTGGTAAAATGAAAGGTGTCATCGTTAGCCCGATTAGCCTGTACTCCCCAAACCGGATCAAGTCGCCGCACAAGATGTCCGCGATCTAGGGCATTACGGCGGTAGAGTTCTTCTCCTATCTGTTCCGATTGAGCAATTCGGGAGTCAAAATACCAGCTATCTCTTCCCCGTTGTAAGTTATTACTCTGGCTGCCATCAATATTGACGACCGTATAGTAAGCAAGCTGGCGGCGACGATTCATAACAATACTGAAGTGGTTATATGGTAAGACTGTCGGGTCTTCCCCTGGTTTAGCTTCGCTGTTTTTGGCTGCGTTGCGTCTCTGTTCCTCACTCAATTTGGGCAGGGAGACAGCTTGCCCCAAAAAGTTTTTGTCGTAGCCTTGATAGCCTTCGTAATACGAAAGGGGACGAGCCGCCTCTTGGGCTAGTTCGGAGGTCAATTGCTCAGAAACTGGAGCGACTGCTTGATCTTCCCCAATCCGCAATGTGATAGTCAAAGGAATCGTTAATTTTATTTCTTGTGAATCCATAATTGTGACTCTTTTTATAAATAGTTTTAGCTCAACAAGAGCTAGTTAAAAAAATCAACGATTTAATTTCTAGTCTCCTGATTATCAAGATTTTCTATAATAGTAAGTACTTTGTCAAGTTAATTTAGTTGAGATTTTTAGCCTTGAATCTAATCATCCTTTAAGGAGCTATCCAGCTTAAAATAGTAAGTTAACTCAAAAAAAGCATTCCCACCCTTTGAGCAATCTGCCCTTCTAAAAAAAATATGGTCTCAGCAAATCTCGATCTATCTCTCAAGGGAAGCGATTATTTACCCTCCCCTTCAGTTTCTTCACCTAATCAACAAATCTCACCTATTACTGCTCAAATTAACCAGCAAGACCATCTAGAAATAGGCGGTTGTGATGTTGTTGAATTAGTGCAGCGTTTTGGTTCTCCACTCTATATCCTAGATGAGGAAACCGTTAGGTTAGCCTCAAGTCAATATCGTGAGTCTCTTTTACGCTACTATCCTGGCACTTCACAGGTGATCTATGCTTCTAAAGCTTGGTGTTCTCTGGCTATTTGTAGTCTGGTTGCCAGTGAGGGACTAGGTTTTGATGTGGTTTCAGGCGGTGAATTATATACAACACTAGAAGCCCTCGAAAGAATGGGACTCAGCAAACAAGCTGCCCAATTAATCTATTTTCACGGTAATAACAAATCTCCTGCTGAATTACTTTATGCTATAGAGAATAAGTGTACCATTATTGTAGATAATTGGTGGGAATTAGAAACACTGGTAAAGCTAGCTGAGCAACCAATACAGATTATGCTACGTCTGACACCAGGGATAGAATGTCATACACATGAATATATTCGCACAGGCAGTATAGATAGTAAATTTGGCTTTGATCCCAATCAATTAGAGACCCTCTTTGACTATGTTCAGAGGCAGCCTAATTTAAAATGTGTAGGACTTCATGCTCATATTGGCTCACAAATCTTTGAACGTCAACCCCATCAAGATTTAGCAGGTGTTCTAGTCGGTTGGTTAGCTCAAGCCAAAGAACAGGGACTAGAAGTAGAAACCCTCAATCTAGGCGGCGGACTAGGTATCCGTTATACTGAATCAGATGACCCACCCAGTATAGTAGAGTGGGTAAAAGCACTCTCAGCAGCTGTGGTTACAGCCTGCGAACAACTAGGTACATCTTTACCAAGATTAATGGTTGAACCAGGAAGATCCCTCATTGGAACTGCTTGTGTTACAGCCTATACAGTAGGCTCAAGCAAAGAGATTCCCAAAGTTAGAACATACATCGCAGTAGATGGCGGAATGTCAGATAATCCCCGTCCAATTACTTATCAGTCACTCTATCGGGTAGTCTTAGCCAATCAAATGTCAGAAGAAGCTCAATTTAAAGTTACAATTGCAGGTAAGCATTGCGAGTCTGGGGATATCTTAATCAAAGATGCCTTATTACCCAAGACTAAACCTGGCGATATTCTAGTAGTCCTGGCCACAGGTGCTTACAATTCTAGTATGTCCTCTAACTATAACCGTCTACCTAGGCCAGCAGCCGTTCTAGTCTATCAAGGAGAAGCAAATCTCATTATGCAGCGAGAAACTTACCTCGACTTAGTAAGACAGGACATTCTACCAGAGAGATTAATCAATTTTACCTGACCTAGAAGACACTCTTGATCAGACAAGGGCTATAAAAGCTACTCCTGTCCATGCTCGTTTCAGAACTTGTTCTTGGCTTTGGCAGAGTTCAAATGTCGATACCTACCATAATAGATATAGGATTGATTATTACTCTGATTTATGTGGTGCTCCTCATAAGTGAGGGGCGCCGCATACTGTCCGTACATGGTCTTTGTCTGTTGATTTTAGGACAAATTATCACCGAATACCTGGGTTTAAAATATCTCAGTTTTCTCCTGGAAAAGCTTGTCCTAGGCGGTGCAATAGCCATAGCCATTAACTTGCAATCAGAACTGGTACGTATATTAGAGCTATTGGGACAAGGAAGAATAAAACAACTCTTTCAAAGAAGCAATAACCCGCCCGCTAATAACAAGATAGAAGAAATAGTCGAGGCAGTTAAAGAACTCTCACAAAACCGAATAGGAGCCTTGCTGGTTTTAGAACTAGAAGAGCCTATAGAGTTACCCATTTTAATTAACCCGGGCGTAATTCTCAATGCAGAGATTTCCAAAGAACTAATTCAGACTATTTTTAGACCAAAAACACCGCTACATGATGGAGCAATTTTGATCAGAGGCTCAAAAATCACCTCAGCTGCCGTGATTTTACCCCTATCAGAAAAAACTATTTCCCGGCAATTAGGAACACGTCACAGGGCAGCTATCGGCATTACAGAGAAAAAAAATGATTGTCTGTGTATCGTGGTTTCCGAAGAAACTGGCTCAATTTCCCTAGTAGAGAGAGGAAATATCGATAGACCTCTAACAAGCAGTAGACTAAAAGAATTATTACAAGAACGCTTTTTAATTGAAGGAGAGCGAGAAACAACCTCTCCCACAATTAGACGATTGAGTCGTAAAATTTGGTTGCAGGTAAAACAACTACTAGGACGTATCTGGAATATTTCCTCAGCTAAATCAAAAGA
>CASBQB010000175.1 GCA_949127655.1 Chroococcales cyanobacterium PMM_0086
ATCCTAGGGCGAGATAGTGGTTGTTTGGTAGGACATCCCAGACGGTTCGACCGTTCAAAATGGTTTATTGGACAGATATAACGGGTCGTTATATTTGACTATTCAATAAGCAACTATTGCAAAACCCTCTCTGACAATCCAGAGTTTCCTTGGGCGAAGCAGTTAAATTCTATGGCTAGACAAGCCCATGCAGAAAAAGCTTGGGCAAGTGTAGAGCGTTTCTATCATAACTGCGCTATTAAAACTACAGGTAAGAAAGGTTATCCAAAGTTCAAAAAAGAGGAAACTAGAGCATCTCTAGAGTACAAAACTTGTGGGTATAAGTTATCAGAAGATAGAAAATTTATAACTTTCACTGATGGGTTTAAGGCTGGAACTTTTAAGCTATGGGGAAGCAGAGATCTGCACTACTACCAACTAGACCAAATTAAAAGAGTCAGAGTTGTTAGACGTGCAGATGGCTATTATGTACAGTTTTGTATAGACCATACTAGGGAGGAAAAGAAAGAGTTAACAGGTAAGAATATTGGCTTAGATGTTGGTTTAACCCATTTCTACACTGATTCTGATGGTAATAAAATAGAGAATCCTAGATTCTTAAGGAAAGATGAGAAAAAGCTTAAGAGGCTATCTCGTCAGTTATCTAAAAAGAAAAAAGGAAGTAAAAATAGGACTAAAGCCAGAAATAAATTAGGTAGAGCACATCTTAAGGTTACCCTTCGGGCTGACCTGCGGTCAACACGCAGGCGTAACGATTGGGTATGTAAAGAAGCCCAACGCGTCATACAGTCAAACGATCTGGTAGCGGTAGAAAACCTACAAGTGCGTAATATGGTAAAAAACCATAACCTTGCTAAAAGTATTAATGATGCAGCGTGGTATAAGTTTAGAGTATGGCTAGAGTATTTTGGTTCTATTTATGGAGTTCCAGTAATAGCAGTTAATCCTCAATATACAAGCCAAAACTGTTCTAGTTGTGGTCAAGTAGTTAAAAAATCTTTATCTCAAAGGACACATACTTGTAGTTGTGGATGTACTTTGGATAGAGACCATAATGCTGGAAAGAATATACTGCAATCTGCACTAAAACACTTATCAACTACCTTGGGGCACAAGGAAAGTAACGTCTCTGGAGAGACCGACCTCTGTTTAACAAGGGAAACTGAGTTAGATAAGCCGACTCGTAGAAAGAGAAAAGCTTCTGCGTGAGCAGGGGAATCCTCGTCCTTTAGGGCGAGCGAGGATGTCAAGACCTCGGTAAAGTAACCGTTGTTGGATTAATTGGGGTGGTTCTTGTGGTTGAGACATAGAGGCTTAAAGAGAGTTATTATTGAGAGAATCTAAAAGTTCCTTGATCGTTTTACCAGAAATAGGCTCAATCCAATCAGGAACAATTTCTGCCAAAGGAACCAGAACAAAAGCTCTTTGAGACAATCTAGGATGAGGAATCTGTAGAGTGGATGAATTTAGAATAATATTTCCATAAAGAAGAAGATCCAAGTCTAAAGTTCTAGGTCCCCAATATTCATCTCTAGAGCGTCCAAATTGCTGTTCTATCTCTAGTAACCTCTTGAGTAGTTCATGTGGGGTCAATTGGACTTGTAAGATAGCGCAACCATTGAGATAATCTGGTTGAGGTGGACCAACCGCTTTAGTTTTATACCATTTTGAATGGCTTATAACCTGAATTTGTGGTGTTTGCTGAAGCTGTTCTAGAGACTTTTCTAAATATCCTAAAGAATCCCCTAAATTACTCCCCAAGGCAATCGCACAATCCAATGATTTTAAAACTCCTTTTGATTTTTATTACCTTTCTTATTCTAGTTGAGTTAGGCCTACGCTCTTTTTTCGGTTTTGGCAATGCACTTCTTTATCTAGCTGACCCAGAAATTGGCTATATCTTAGCACCTAACCAACAGGTCTCTCGTTTAGGTAAGGATATCTACATTAACCAATATTCTATGCGCAGTTCTACAGTTACAGCTAAACCTAATCAAGGGGTTTACAGAATACTCTTATTAGGTGATTCTATTGCCAATAGTGGTTGGTGGACTGATCAAAAGGAGACTATTTCAGCTTTACTAGAAAGACAAATTAAGCTTGATCCTGAGCAAAAAATAGAAGTTCTCAACGCATCAGCTAACTCTTGGGGACCGAGAAATCAATTAGCTTATCTGAAAAAGTTTGGCAATTTTCAAGCAGATATGATTATTCTTTTGAGTAACACAGATGATTTATTTGCTGCACCTCCCACATCTTTAGTTGTCGGGGTTGATGTTAATTATCCTGCTCTTAAACCACCTTTAGCAATTATCGATCTTTTAAATAAACAGCTTAACGCTAATAAGGAGATTCCTGGCCTAGCTGAAGTATATGCAGAAAAGGGTGATCGTGTAGGTATTAATTTAGCTGCTATTCAAGAGATCCAGCAAATAGCTAAAGAGCAACAAATAAAATTTATCCAAGCTATTACTCCTCTGAGGAGACAAGTTGTAGAAAACCAGACGCGAGATTATGAAAAGAAAGCCATAACTAGATTAGAGAAATTAGCCCAGAGTGAAAATTTTCTTCTAGTTGATTTTTTACCTTATTTTCAGCAGTACATTAATCCAAAAGAACTCTATCGAGACACTATTCATATTAATGCAGAGGGTAATCTTTTAGTTACTGAAACATTGTCTAAGTTGATTAGCAATTAGTTGATTTTTTTACTCAACTCAAAGCAAAGATCAACCAGAAGGAAAGACCGAGGGAGAATTATACATGGAATTTGAATGGAATTCAGACAAAGCCGCGCTAAACTTTGAGAAGCATAGTGTTTCCTTTCAGGAAGGTGTGACGGTGTTTAATGACCCACTGTCTGTGACTTTTCTTGATCTCGATCATTCCCTTGGAGAAAGTCGCTATATTATTATTGGTGTCTCTAGCTTAGGTAAATTTTTGGTTATTGCACACACAGATCGAGGGAAGAAGATACGAATGATCAGCGATAGAAAAGCGACCCATAAGGAGAAGAGATTTTATGAAGAAGGAAGATAAAAGCGAAAGCGAAATGGAAGACGAATTACGCCCTGAATATGACTTTGCTGATCTCGAGGGAGGTGTGAGAGGAAAGTATGTGAAGCGGTATCAAGAGGGGACAAACTTAGTCCTTTTAGAGGAGTGATGTGGCCCGCTCTTTTCCCAATGATCAGGCGGTGAATGAGGCATTGAGAATGTTAATCCAAGTTGCTGTGCGCCAGCAGCCTAACCCTATGCAGCAGAAGGATGTTAACATTCAATGACAAACGCTTCTTAAACAGTTCAATGCTCAAAAATTGCCTGATAATCACGCAAATCAAGCTGAACTATTGTGGGTAAGCAAGCAAAGCAAGACTCAGCTAGTGAGAAACGGTCTTCTCGCTTGAGTATTCGTGTAAGTTGTTCTCGGAGTCTATGCAGATATAGTACATCATTGGCGGCGTAAGAGAGTTGCTCAGGTGATAGATTAGCTGCATTACCCCAATCTGAACTTTGGGCAGTTTTATCTAATTCTGTTCCTTCTAAGTCCAGTACTAAATTTTTTAAGCCATGACTACTAGTGTAAGTTCTGCCTAATTTGCTAGCTATTTTAGTACAAAAAATAGGGTTAGTAATGATAGACAAGCCATGATTTAATTGAGCTATATCAAAACGGGCAAAGTGAAAAATTTTAACAATTTTAGGCTCTTCCATTAGTTGCTTAAGATAAGGTGCTGCGCTTTGTCCTTTAGCAATACGAATAATAGAGACTTCACCTACTTCATCAGATAACTGAACAAGACAAAGACGATCACGTCCTATCACTAGTCCCATCGTCTCGGTATCTACAGCAATCGCTTCAGCCTCAAGATAATAATTCAGGCGTTCTACACTTAGATCACGATCAAAAATTTGCAACTTATCTAAATTCATAGTAGGAATTGTAGAGATTTGACACACCCACAAATTTAGTTGTGTGTTTTTGTACCCTACCGTCGGGTCAACAAGGAGTTAAACTCGATTAGTTTTAACAGCTTAATAATAGCTGTATTTGACGAAATTAACAAATCTTTAGCATTCGCCCAATTACCAACCTGACTTAATCAGACTTTTTATGATCAGTCTGGTTAAAAATACCTGATTTTTTCCCATTGTATTTTGTATTTTGGCAAAATAAGATTAGGCGAGTATTGTCTTACTTTGAGGGAATTGATCATGAGTAATGGTTCACCAAGCAATCCGATAGAAACAACAGGTCGTTATTTGGTTCTTCTACCTGAAGGAGAAGCAAGGTCTGGAATGTCAGCCATAACAAACTCAACGGGGGTTAACGATATTGACGATTCTGCCCTTAGTAATATAGGAGTTGCTGTAGTCACCCTAGATCCAAATCAATTACAGTCTCTTAATGCTGCAGTAGCGGGTCCAGAACCTGTATTAGCTGTTGAACCAGAACAGATCATGTATGCGCTCGGAAGTAATTTAATTAGTGGAGATACTGCTAACTACCTCCAAGGCTACAAAGATGGTATCACAAATCTAGTGGACAGTTTGAGCAGTGGTGGAGTTACGCCAGAACAAGAACTCATAACTTCTGCCTTCAATGATGGTGCTACAACTTGGGGACTGCAAGCAACCAAAGTGATCAATAGTCGCTATAGTGGTGCGGGGATCAAAGTTGCAGTGCTTGATACAGGTCTAGATCTAACTCACCCTGATCTTGTGGGTCGCACTATTACCAGCAAATCTTTTATTGATGGGGAAGACGTTCAGGACTTACAAGGTCACGGTACTCACTGTATTGGAACTTCTTGTGGACCTTTAAATCCACCTGACCCATCTTCTCCCAGACGCTATGGCGTTGCCTATAATGCAGAAATCTTTGTTGGTAAGGTTTTAGATAACAGTGGTTCTGGTGCTGATGGAGGTATTTTAGCTGGTATTGATTGGGCAATTACTAATGGTTGTCAAATTATCTCCATGTCTTTAGGCGCGGAGGCGCGTCGTGGAGAGCCTTTCTCCCGAATTTATGAGACTGTTGCCAAACGTGCTCTGAGTCGAGGAACTTTAATTATTGCTGCAGCAGGGAATGAGAGTAATAGACCTGGTTCGATTAATCCGGTAGGTCGTCCTGCTAATTGCCCTTCAATCATGGCTGTAGCCGCTCTAGACTCTAAGTTGCAAATCTCCTTCTACTCTAATAGTTCAATTAATCCCAATGGTGGACAGGTCGATATTGCAGGGCCTGGCGGGAATGCAGGAAGAGGTAACACTCCTCAGATTTATTCTACTTGGTCAACCGATCCCAACGCAGTTCGACCACCAGGACCGGCAAGATATCGCTCAATTAGTGGTACTAGCATGGCAACTCCTCATGTAGCGGGAATTGCTGCCCTCTATGTGGAAGCAACTGGAAAAACGGGACTAGAACTATGGGCTTTGTTGATGCAAAATGCTCAAAGATTAGCTCTACCTTCAGTTGACGTGGGATTTGGTTTGGTTCAAGCACCCCTTTAACACAACTTCAGTTAGGGTATCTTGAATGTTGTTAGGATAATAAGTAGATGGGTACAAAAAACACAAAAATCCGTCTATTTCAAAATCCACTTTTCATTCAAGGTACTAAAAATGTCCCAAGTTAAAATATCTGTCTCTGTTGACAATGCTTATTTATCTCAAATCCAGCAAATTTCTCAGCAATTGCAGTCATCTGGGATGAATGTAGAGCAAACTTTATCTAGTATTGGCGTTATTAACGGTTCAATTCAACCAGATCGGCTTAATAGTCTTTCTCAGATTGACGGAGTACAAAACGTTGAAGCTCAACAAGGTTACCAATTAAATCCACCTAGCTCTGATCTTCAATAAGAGGTTAACTAATGATGAAATAGTTCTCATCTAAAGCTCCTGCAGATATTCAGGGCGCAAGTCTTGCGCCCAATAACCTAACGTGCTTTACTGATAACCTGATCAAAAATTGCTCCATCGTCGAAGAATTTCTTCTGGGCAGCTTCCCAACCCCCAAAATTACCCACTGTATGGAGTTTGGCGACTTTGGGATATTTGCGTTCAAATTCTTTAGCTACAGTCGCATCAACGGGACGAAAACCAGTCTGTGCGAAGACTCTTTGTGCTTCAGGGGTGAAGAGATATTTAACAAAGGCTTCTGCGACTGCGCGTGTTTTACGTTGATCCACTACTTTATCAACTACAGCAATAGGTGCGTCAATAGAGATATTATTAGCAGGAATGGTATAGGCTGGAATTTCTTTACTCTTTTGAGCAGCTAAAACTACTTCATTTTCATAGTTAAGTAGAACATCGCCTTGTGATTTCTTATAAAAAATATCACTTGCTTCGCGTGCATCTTTAGGTAAGATAGGCACATTTTTATAGACTTTGGTGACAAATTCAATCGCTTTTGCCCGATTACCTCCACTTTGAGTAACAGAACCCCATAGTCCTAGGAAATTCCAACGCGCTCCCCCAGATGTTTTAGGGTTTCCGGTGATTATTTTAAGACCTGGTTTAACTAAGTCATCCCAGGTCTTGATCCCTTTGGGGTTACCTTTTCTGGTCTCAAAAGCAACTACTGAGCGAGTGATAGTAGCATTATTGGGAGCTTTTTTCTCCCAACCTGGTTTAATCAGTCCCGCTTTTTCGATCTTTGTGACATCAAAACCTAAAGCTAAGGCTACTACATCTGCTTCTAGTCCATCTATAACCGCGCGCGTTTGTGTTCCAGACCCACCATAACTAGTTTTAATTACTAGATCCTGTCCTTTTTCTTGTTTCCATTTAGCCACAAATTTAGGGATCAGTTTGTCGTAAGCTGATTTGGTCACTGCATAGGATACTAGGGTAATCTCAGTAGGTTTTGCTTGGCTAATTAGTTGTGTATTTGGGTTAGCTATATTGGTCTTAGATGCTTGTACTGCTGCATAAACGGGAATTAATGCACTTAAGCTTACTCCAGTCACTAATAAAGTAGTCGTCAGGTTTTGTCGCTCTTTTTTCATTTAACCTCTATTAATCTCTCGATAAACCGTACTTTTAATCTTGTCATATCCACAAGAGAAGATCAAGAGGTTTTTAAAGAAATAGCTTAAAATCCATCTAATTTGGTGCGAGTAATTTCTAAACTAATTTGGCCGCCAAACTCAGGAATAGGCGGTGAAACCTTAGTTAATTTGACCTTTACCTGTTTAATGAGGTTAAATTCTAGAATATCTTGAGCGATGACTTCAATTAAACGTTCAATGAGAGCATATTTAGAAGTAGTTACTCTTTGTTTGATGCGTTCTATGACTTCTCGATAGTCAAGGCTATCTTTTAAATGATCACTCTGTCCTGCTTTTTTTAAGTCTACAGAGAGAATTAAATTAATTTCAAACCACTGCCCTAAAACCTGTTCTTCTAGAAGGTATCCAGTATAACCGTAGCAGCGTAGTCCAGTAATTTCCATTGAGTCCATCTTAAATTGAGTCAGAAATCAGGCTAAAAGAACCCAATTCCTGACCTATTTCCTACCACTTAAGGAGATTAAACTGTTCCATATCGATTGTTTGACGGTTACGATAGATAGCCAGAATGATCGCTAGTCCCACTGCAGCTTCAGCTGCAGCAACAGCGATCACAAAGACTGTAAAGACCTGTCCTCTAATATTTACAGGATCTAAAAAGTTAGAAAATCCCATCAAATTGAGATTGACTGCATTTAGCATTAACTCAATAGACATCAGGACTCTGACTGCATTGCGACTAGTAACCAAACCATAGATACCAATACAGAAAAGGGCAGCAGCTAACAATAAAAAGAATTCCAAGTGCATCATCATAATCTATTTTCCGCTCTTAGTTAACTCACGAGGACGTTCAGGTAAAGTCAAAGC
>CASBQB010000176.1 GCA_949127655.1 Chroococcales cyanobacterium PMM_0086
TGAAATAAACGTTTTCAAACTTTGTACTTGACTTTTGCTGTATACTTATGATATCTTTAATCCAAGCTCGCGCAACTGTACCTCGAAAATTAAATAGTGTAAGACTTTCAGAAGCTTGCGGTTCCAATTAATACGAATCCCTACTAGGGATTGAAACTAGCGATACTTCTACAGAAGAAACAACCTATAAAGTTCCAATTAATACGAATCCCTACTAGGGATTGAAACTTAAACCTGATAACCCTGTTAAGGATTATCAAACTGTTCCAATTAATACGAATCCCTACTAGGGATTGAAACAAAGCTTCTGAGACGGTTGTAACTGTATAAGTTGAGTTCCAATTAATACGAATCCCTACTAGGGATTGAAACGCAGCTACCCCTCCTGCCGCTACGGAAACTATAAAATGTTCCAATTAATACGAATCCCTACTAGGGATTGAAACTTTGGAAGAATATCAAAGTAGAGCGGGGAATCATTGTTCCAATTAATACGAATCCCTACTAGGGATTGAAACATCTAAGTTTAAATTCGGGTCAGAAATAACATTGTTCCAATTAATACGAATCCCTACTAGGGATTGAAACTGAAGACATAGAGACTGACAAGGGTTTTACCGTCCCGTTCCAATTAATACGAATCCCTACTAGGGATTGAAACTTAAGCTACGGACTGCCTTTGCATTTGATCTATGTTCCAATTAATACGAATCCCTACTAGGGATTGAAACTGAGAATCGGTGGCTATTTTTTTAAGTATTTTTTGTTCCAATTAATACGAATCCCTACTAGGGATTGAAACAACTACTGGATTAATCTTTATTTTGAATATGCTAATGTTCCAATTAATACGAATCCCCACTAGGGATTGAAACAAAAGAATTTACCAACAATTGTGAGCCTGTAGTTAAGGTTCCAATTAATACGAATCCCTACTAGGGATTGAAACATACATTCAATCAAATAGACGCAAGCGAACTATCGTTCCAATTAATACGAATCCCTACTAGGGATTGAAACTGTAACTGGATTGACCGCTAATGATTTTTATCGGTTCCAATTAATACGAATCCCTACTAGGGATTGAAACACAGATGAGTTGATAGAAAAAGGAGCAGTGATATTGTTCCAATTAATACGAATCCCTACTAGGGATTGAAACTTGCAAGAAGGACAAGAAAGCAACATAAACATAACCCGTTCCAATTAATACGAATCCCTACTAGGGATTGAAACTGGCGTGACTAATGCGATCATTGCAGATAGTCAGGGGTTCCAATTAATACGAATCCCTACTAGGGATTGAAACTCAATCGTCTTTGTTGTAAATTGTATGTCCCAGGTTCCAATTAATACGAATCCCTACTAGGGATTGAAACTTCCGGTTAATTCGTTTACTGATGGCTGTAATCGTTCCAATTAATACGAATCCCTACTAGGGATTGAAACATAATCAAAAATATTTACACTCTTCTGAATATGGTTCCAATTAATACGAATCCCTACTAGGGATTGAAACAAAAATAAAATCATTAAGAAAAAGATTCAAAAGAGTTCCAATTAATACGAATCCCTACTAGGGATTGAAACTATTTCTGTTTCTATAGGTTCCGGGCTTGATTCTTGTTCCAATTAATACGAATCCCTACTAGGGATTGAAACTAGAGAATCTGATCTAAATGGCTTCTTATATTGGTTCCAATTAATACGAATCCCTACTAGGGATTGAAACGCAGAACATTGGTGGGAATTGAGGAAAAAAGGTTTAATGTTCCAATTAATACGAATCCCTACTAGGGATTGAAACTTATGCAAAACTACAACTAGATTTGATAGCTAAGTTCCAATTAATACGAATCCCTACTAGGGATTGAAACTTCGTCCTAAAACGCTAGGCGTGCTGAGTACTAGTTCCAATTAATACGAATCCCTACTAGGGATTGAAACTCTTAATCTAGGACAAAAGACAATCGTTCACCAAGTTCCAATTAATACGAATCCCTACTAGGGATTGAAACAATGTAAGACATGAGCTTGTTCCTCAAATAAGCTTTAGTTCCAATTAATACGAATCCCTACTAGGGATTGAAACATATCAACATGGATATCATTCCATTCTGAAGGTGGTTCCAATTAATACGAATCCCTACTAGGGATTGAAACATAATGAGAGTGCAATTAGACATCCTATCTCCAGTTCCAATTAATACGAATCCCTACTAGGGATTGAAACATCAGTTAGCATCCTACTACATTAAATAGGAAAGTCAAAGCTTCGTTCCAATTAATACGAATCCCTACTAGGGATTGAAACATCAGTTAGGAATAGATATTTTTACTTACGGTTCGTTCCAATTAATACGAATCCCTACTAGGGATTGAAACTCAGATAATAGTATCTACAAAGGAAATATGGTCTGTTCCAATTAATACGAATCCCTACTAGGGATTGAAACTATGTCGGCTTTTTCGCCTTGTATATTTATTTGTGTTCCAATTAATACGAATCCCTACTAGGGATTGAAACACAGAATTCTTGAATCTAGCAGAGAAAAAATCTGTTCCAATTAATACGAATCCCTACTAGGGATTGAAACCAATTGTATCATAAGCACCTGCCAAGATTACATCATGTTCCAATTAATACGAATCCCTACTAGGGATTGAAACAAATTAAATTCTATTACTTCTATCCTTTTGTTTGTTCCAATTAATACGAATCCCTACTAGGGATTGAAACTATAACAAAGAGACTGACAACTAGGGTGCCATGAGTTCCAATTAATACGAATCCCTACTAGGGATTGAAACACTGATACCTATATAGAATGTAAATCATTCCAAATGTTCCAATTAATACGAATCCCTACTAGGGATTGAAACAATTTTTTCTTTAATTACTAACAAGAATATACCGTTCCAATTAATACGAATCCCTACTAGGGATTGAAACGCCTGAAGCTAAAAAAAGAGAGATACTATCAGTGTTCCAATTAATACGAATCCCTACTAGGGATTGAAACCGCGATAGGTATCATTTTTTTTAGATAAAAAATCTTGTTCCAATTAATACGAATCCCTACTAGGGATTGAAACGGGAAAGTTACATCTAAATGGGAGTCCTTGGGATCTGGTTCCAATTAATACGAATCCCTACTAGGGATTGAAACAGAATCATGCAAATTAGGCTTAGAAATATCCCTAGTTCCAATTAATACGAATCCCTACTAGGGATTGAAACGGTAAACAAATTGCCGCTAATGGACAACTACTAGGTTCCAATTAATACGAATCCCTACTAGGGATTGAAACAAGAAAAAACTAGGCAAGCTAAATCTTCCTTATGGGTTCCAATTAATACGAATCCCTACTAGGGATTGAAACGTATATCAATACCCAAAAGAACCGCAAAATCTTGTTCCAATTAATACGAATCCCTACTAGGGATTGAAACAAATAAGCCTTGATGATTTGGTAGATTTAATTATTCAAGAAAAGTTCCAATTAATACGAATCCCTACTAGGGATTGAAACGCTTATAGCTTGGGAGCTTGGAAACGTAAGAAAGTTCCAATTAATACGAATCCCTACTAGGGATTGAAACCTATAAAATCAGAAAATGGCAACTAAAACAGTAGTTCCAATTAATACGAATCCCTACTAGGGATTGAAACTAAAGGTCAGTCAAGCTAGCCTTAGAGCACATAGTTCCAATTAATACGAATCCCTACTAGGGATTGAAACTTTATAATATTCTTCTATTTCAAGAGACTTATAGAGGTTCCAATTAATACGAATCCCTACTAGGGATTGAAACGAAGAGTCTAGGCTTGGATTGGATTGGAACGGAGTTCCAATTAATACGAATCCCTACTAGGGATTGAAACAATCCCTATTAAGAATTAGTAGGGACCTTTTTTGAAGTTCCAATTAATACGAATCCCTACTAGGGATTGAAACTACGGAATTTCAAAGGAGCTTGTTCTGTTTGGCGGGTTCCAATTAATACGAATCCCTACTAGGGATTGAAACTGATCGAGATTGAAGACCGTGCTTACGCTGTAAGTTCCAATTAATACGAATCCCTACTAGGGATTGAAACAAAGATGAGCACGCGATACATATATATATGATCGTTCCAATTAATACGAATCCCTACTAGGGATTGAAACACAAATCGTTACAAAAATCGCCTGAACCATTTAAAGGTTCCAATTAATACGAATCCCTACTAGGGATTGAAACCATGAGTTAATTTAGCTGTAAATGATTTGTGAACGTTCCAATTAATACGAATCCCTACTAGGGATTGAAACACTCAGTAGCA
>CASBQB010000177.1 GCA_949127655.1 Chroococcales cyanobacterium PMM_0086
TCTACCATTGGACGTTGTTTTTTCTTGGCATGGTCGCGCTTTGGTACGACTCAAGGTTTAATCTCTCAACTCCTTATCTACTCTTAGTTTGACAGATTTTAACTCTCCCATTGACAAATTTTTCAAAACCTTAACTTGTGACCAATGGATGACAATATGTGATCAATTAGAGGAGCAATTAAAGACTAGTCAACAAGATAGTAGTAGATTATTAGAAGCAGTATTAGCCCCGTAAATCCCCCAATTCTGGGAGACTTTGACTAAATACTTCTTAAAGCCACAATAGGATCTAGCTTAGCCGCTCTTTGAGCAGGAACCACCCCAAAAAAGAGACCAATAGAACCAGAAACACCTACAGAAAGGAAAATAGCAACAGGGGAAATACCTGGAGAAAGAGGGGTAAATTGACCGACTAAAAGAAGTCCCCCTACGCCAATTAGAATACCCAAAATACCGCCCATAGCTGAGAGAATAATGGCTTCAATCAGAAATTGCAGTAAGATATCCCCTTCACGTGCGCCGACAGCTTTTCGTAAACCTATTTCTTGTGTGCGTTCGGTTACAGCAACCAGCATGATATTCATCACCCCAATACCACCTACTAACAGGGAAATACCAGCTATAGCTGCTAAAAGGGCCGTTAAACCTGTAGTAATAGTCCCGACAATAGTTAGGACATCTTTTTGAGTTCTTACGGTGAAGTCATCTTCTCCAACTATTTTATGACGACCACGTAGGAGGTTTTCAATCTGAAATTTAGCAGCCCGAATACTTTCTTCATTTTTTGCTTGAACAGAAATAAAGGTTACTTGCATCCCATAAGGAGATGTGCGACCGACTATTTGATTAGCCATTGTGGTAATCGGAATAAAGACTGCATCATCTTGGTTATTGCCCAAAAAACTCCCTTTAGCTTGCATCACGCCAACGACTTGAAAGCTGATATCTTTAATACGGATACTTTTACCTAAAGGACTTTCCATCCCAAAAAAACGATTGGCAATTTCTGCACCTACTACCACTACACGGTTATTGCGTTTGAGATCAATTTCATTAAAAAAACGCCCCTGTGCTACATCAAAACTTCTCACAACTGGAAAGTCGGGCGTTACACCAATGACGGGACTATTGGTATTTTGGTTACGATAGGTGATAACTTGAGAGAGAGTCAACTGGGGGGCTATTTGAAAAGCTGTTGGTACTTGAGTTTTAATCGCTTCAGCATCTTCTAATACTAAAGTTTTTGGTACTTCAAACTGAGTACGTCTAGCCTGTTCAGAACCAGGCACAATAAATAACAGATTAGGACCAAGTGATTCAAACTGTTCAGAAGCTAATTTCTGCGCCCCTTGTCCTATGCCAATCATGCCAATTACTGAGGCATTACCAATCACTATACCCAGCATGGTCAAGCTAGAGCGAAGTTTATTGGAGACCAGAGTAGAGATCGCCATTTTAAAGGTTTCTGCAATATCCACGCTTAAATACCTATCCTTTTTTATCTTGCTTATTTTTTTTATTTTTACTTTCCGGCAGATCAATGAAGACCCGATCACCTGGTTCTATTCCCGAAATAATTTGGGTTTTATCATCAATGACAATGCCAATTTTGACAGGTTTAAACTTTGGTTTTCCTTCTTCTCCTAGAACCATCACGCCTGTTTGACCTTCTTGGGTGACTATAGAGACTGTTGGTACTACTAAAGCTTCTGGAATAGATTTTCCTAGGAAGGTTAAATCCACATTCATCTTAGAACGGAGTTTATTTCCTCCAGTTATTAAGCCAATAATTACATCAAAAGATGTGACATTTTGTTCCTTGACTGCTTCAGGTGCTATGCGAATTATCTGCCCTTTAAATTCTTCCTCAGGATAAGCATCTGCTAGGACGTTTACCGGCTGTCCGTGACTTAGACGAGTAACATCTATTTCCGGTACTTTAGCTCGTATCTGTAAGCCTCTAGCTAGGGCTAAGATAGATGTTTTGGGTGCAGAGTCATCTGTAGATGATGAAACAGAAGTACTAGGAGTAACAAAGGCTCCTACATTAGCGTATCGTTGGGTGATTACCCCATCAAAGGGAGCCGTAATTTTTGTATCTTCAAATTGCACAACAATCTGCTGCAATTGTCCTTGAGCGGCTTTAACAGCTGCTTGAAGTTGAAAGATTTGCGACTGTGCGCTTTTTTGTTTTTGTTCATAGACTGACTGGGCTTCTGCTGCAGCCGCTTTGGCTTGGTTAATAGACTCTTCTAACTGGTCTACTTCAGGGAAACCAGTTGTTTTAACCTGTTCTAAGCGTTGCAATAAATCTAAAAGATTAGCTTGTGCTATATATAGTTCATTAGCAGCCCCATCAAAGGTATCTCGACTGACGGCACCTTCGTTAACTAGATATTGGTTCCGTTTAGCCCTTTCTTGTGCCAGTTTCAGCCTACTTTCTGCCTGCTTTAATTGTGCTCTAGCTTGGTCAACTTGACGGGGAATACGTTGCTGAGCTTGTTTAAGTTGAGCGATAGTCTGACTTACTTTACTATTAGCCTCTATGACCCTAATTCTAGCCTGTTCAATTTCTTGGGGAATATTAACTTCTGCCTCTTTGAGCTTCTCTTGAGCCTCTTTTACCCGTGCTTGGGACTGAAACCCCTGCGCTTGTAATTCTCGGTTATCCATAACCCCTAGAAGTTGACCAGCTTTAACTACAGCGCCCTGTTCAACCATCAAGGCCATTAAGCGTCCGGGTGCTTTAGGACTGATATTCACACTTTGAATAGGCTCTACTGTACCACTAGCTTTGATTTCCACTGCTAGTATCTGTTTTTGGGCTGGAACAGTCAGTTTAGTTAATTCCAGTTTAGGATCAGCAGTCTGTGTCATTTGATAGGTAGTATAACCTATAACAACAATGCCACCAGTGACCAGTGCGATGATCCAAGGAAGAGGACGATTGATTTTACCAAGTAAGGGAAGTTCCATAAAGTAAATGAGCCGCTTTAAAGAGAGTTGTATAGGGGGTTGGAGGATTAGTCTCCCAAAATCTTAATGAAATTTTACCTTCTCTTTTAATGGTAACGTTTTGAGGTTGATTAACGGGAGAAGCAAGTCAAAGATTAGCTAATACATTAAAACCATCCGTCTATCACTTAGATTAATTCACTCTGTACATAAACTACCTTGGCTTTAATTTCTTCCATGGCTAACCAAAGATCTGCTAAAGCCTTTTCTTCTCAGGGTAAGCGCAAGAAAATTGGCGTTCATAATGTGCTAATGAGCATTGCTCACAAGTTAAGGTTTTTTGAGATTTGTCAAGAGTCCTATTAAAATCTGTCAAACTGAGAGTAGACAAGGATTTGAGGGATTAAACCGCTCCTATTAGAACGTGAGCAAGTCAAATTTGCGAAACATTTAAACTCTTGACAAAATAAGCAAATCAATGCTATCTAAGGGAAAACTACCTCTCAACTAAAAAAATGACACCTGAACGCTTACAAGAACTTAATCAATATTTACAAGCAATTGCTAAGATTCTTTATGTAGGCGAAGCCCCCGTAGGGTAGAAGCTGAGCCAGCAAAAATAGATTCTCTTGTTGGAATAGAAGAAACTATAAGACAGCAAACTGCGCGAATATATAACTCCACAAATAGGTTTTTTTTATCAAAGCAACTACAGGAACTGAAGCAGGAAGACCCAGAATAATAAGAAGTATAATTGGGAAATTACCTGTTACGGAAAAACAAGCAA
>CASBQB010000178.1 GCA_949127655.1 Chroococcales cyanobacterium PMM_0086
ACCTCTTCCTTGTTTAATAGCCCCAAGGGAATTCGAATCCCTGTCTTCTCCGTGAAAGGGAGACGTCCTAGGCCTCTAGACGATGGGGCCTTGCTCTCACCTTTGCTATTATAAGGTTAGTTTTTTCTAATTGTCAAGTCTTTTGCCCAAATAAAGTTTTATTGATTTCTCCCAACCCATTGATCTAGTATTGCTTTAGCCTGAGGACTAAGACTACTAGCTAGGTAGCGACCAGAACGCAGAGAGCCAGTAGAAGGGTTAGTACTTTTAATCTTGCTAATTACTGAATTCACTTCACTTAGTAGACGTAAAGCAGAGATACATTCTGCCCCGTAGCCCACCACTACACGGCGTTGAGTTTCATCAGAAGTAGCAACAATTAAGCGCGCCAGACTGGGCTGAGGTTCAAAAGTTGCACAAAGTCTTTCAATGTAAGTATCTGCTGTTTGAGCGAAAGCTGTATAGCGGACTGAAAGGCTAGGTGTGAAGGTTTCACAGGAACTCGAAGTCTTTTGATATTGGGCATCAAAGACTACTTGAGTTTCATAACCCTGATGGCAGGTAAAGTTAATGAGTGTTTCTATGAGTTTCTGTCTAGCTGGATCTAAGCCGTGACGATCGCGTAATTTCTTAAGCGATGGCCAGGCACCAATGATATTGTAACCATCAACCAACAACAGTGCCTCTGTAAGTGAGCCAGGCATAGGGGTTAGTCAACTCTTACTGGGGTTAATATATTTTAAGAAAACCTTCCCCTAGTTTAGCAATAATTTAGGATTCAGGATAGATCTTTGAACAAAGTCTTTCTTTAAGTGGTTGGGGATCACCTTGAGCGATCACGCTTCCGCCCTCTAAAAGAAAGGCTCCATCACAATAATCGAGTTCTTCTAGACGGTGGGTGACCCAAAGTGCTGTGATCCCGCGACTCTTAACTAGGGTTTGTACTGCTACAACTAATTCTAATTGTGTATCAGCATCTAGAAGAGCGGTCGGTTCATCTAAGAGAAGGGTCTTACAGTGACGTGCTATCGCTCCAGCAATAGCCACTCTTTGCTTTTGTCCACCACTGAGAGCGTAGATAGGGCGGCGTTCAAAATCAGGTAAATTGACGGCTATAAGAGCTTGTTTGACGCGCTGACGAACTGCTGTCCAGTCCAGATGCTCCTTAACTAATCCAAAGGCAATATCTGCCCCTACTGTGGGCATTACTAGCTGATGGTCGGGGTTTTGAAAAACGAAGCCTAGAGGCTGTTCCAAAGAGAAAGTCCCTTTTGTTGGAGTTAGTAGTCCTCCCAACAATCTCATCAAGGTTGACTTTCCGCTCCCATTGGTACCTAGAAGCATCCAGAACTCTCCGGCTGGTACTTCTAGAGAGCAAGAATTAAGTATGGGGTTACTTTCCCGCCAAGCAAAGCTGAGATCTTTGAGTGTGATGGCTGTTTCCATCTTGCTTTTAAGATTCTGCGCCCATCATGGCAAAAAAGCCGGGCGGTCTGCCTCCTGCGGCACTACCTGTCTTTTTGGAGATGGTCACTGCGACAATTTGTTCACTGATCACAGCGACTTTTCTTTCTTCTTCTCTTTGACAGGTTAGCTCTAATACTTTGTTACTAGGATACTCAATAGCTGCTTTAATTTCCCGATAGAGAGCTTCAGCCTCTTCTTTTTCTTGGCGTTGAACGGAGATCGGTAAGGGAACGTTTTTTAAAACCAGGTCAATAGAATACATTTTGACTCTTATTACTTTTTCTTAATCTATTGTGACAGAAAATTAGGGGTTCTATGTGACTAATCTCTTGATCAATCTATTTTGTTGTTAATTAGTTTTAACACAGCCGCACGTTTTTGAATGTTGACTTTTTTGCCCCTCACCCTAAATCCCTCTCGCAGAATGGGAGAGGGACTTTCAAACTTCTCCAATGAGTCTAAAAAACCAAGCTAGTCTGATTGATTGCTTCAACTAAACTACGAACTACAGCAATCATAGCAATTTGGTCATTGAGTCGATTAATAGCAGAACCCACTCCTACACCACTGGCTCCTGCGGAGATAGCCATAGGAACTGTCACTTGAGATAGTCCTGAAGCGCAGAGAACAGGAACATTCACCACTCGAGAAATAGCATAGGCTGCAGCTAGGGTCGGGGCAGCTTTTTCAATTAAACCGAGGATACCTGGATGGGTTGGGTTGCTGCTGGTTCCCCCCTCAGTTTGAATGATATCTGCACCACATTCTACAAGGGCTTGAGCGAGTGTGACCTGTTCATCAAGAGGGAGGGTATGGGGAACTGTTACAGAGAGGGTTGTATTGGGCAGAAGGGCGCGAGTTTCTCTAGTCAGTGCTAATACATCATTTGCGCTAAAGTGACGACCTTGGGCGTAAAAGCAGTCAAAGTTGCCTATTTCTACTAAATCTGCTCCTGCTGCGACTGCTAGGGCTAATTGTTCTGCTTCGACTGCAGAGACGCAAATTGGTAGGTTACAGATATTGCTTACTGAACGAACTAAGTTGACATCAGCCGCAATATCTACATAGGTTGCTCCACCTGCTTCGGCTGCTTCAAGAATTGTACTTACTTTCCTGAGATCAAAATTATTCAATCCACTGATGACTTTAATGGCTTTACGTGCTCTTAAGGCTCGTTCTACTTGCTGATTCATGGTTGTTTTTTTTGAGGATCTTTACTTTAGGATATTTTGACATTTTCTTGTCGCCTGAGATTTAGTTAATTTGACTCTTTCCTTAGCCAATCCAGAATAGAGGTTAATATTGCACTATCTTTAAGAGAGAAGCTTGTGGGTGATTTTACTTGTTCACTGATTAAGGCGATGGCTCCTTTAAATTTTTCTAAAGTTTGCCAAAGGGTAGGTAAAACATTTGTTTGGTCGTCTTGGTTGCTGTAAAAAAATAGTGCTGGTGTTTTAGTATTGACTTTTTGACGTTCTAGAGAGTGCCAGTAGAGACGCAATTTAACCATACTGTCTGGTAATCCATGCACAAATTCAGGGCATTCTTGGTCTAACATTTGGTCATAAATATCTAAAGCTGGGTTTTCAGGTTCAATAAACTGATCGATATCGATCCAAATTAAGTGGACTTTTTGCTTAACTAATTGAGGGGAGTTTTGTAGACTATTGATTAAGTCACTATAACTAAGGGGGGCTTTTTCTGGATCTTGTTTATTTTCTGGTAAAGGCTGATGCCAAGCTTGGTAAAATTCAGGATAGGCTAGATTTTGCACACAGTACCAAAGTATTAATTCTACTGCAGAGCCTGCTTTTTGGAACTGCCAGAGTCCTGGTAAGCTTTTTACTACAGATGTTAGATCTTGGGGACGTAGTATTTTAATTAAATTCTCAGCAATTTGGTCTCTTAGGGACTGGTCTTTGATTTTTGAGAGTAATTCGATTAAGGTTGAAGTTGCTCCTGTTGCTCTAATTCTGCCTAGACTTTTGACTGCAGAACGGATAATCTGGGGTTGAGGATTAGATGTAATTGCTCTGATCAGGGTAGCTACAACTGCAGAATTACTAACTGCAATTTCACCAAGACTATCTAAAGCTAGAAGAGAAAGGTCTGAATCATTGTGAGACTGAACCAAATGGATTAGGGTATTTAAGGCCTGTAGATTGCCTGGATCTATCTGACCTAAACTAAAGGCAACTTGCCTACGCGTATAATCATCTGAGGTGCTATGCAGAAGTTGAGTTAAAGCTGTAATTGCTTCTGGATTGCCTGGGTCTATTTTGCCTAGACTTTCTGCTACTTCTCTACAGATTTCTTCATCTTGGGCATCTTCGAGTAGTCTGATTAATGTATAGACTGTTTCACTTGAATTGGGTGCTATTTTCAGTAAACTGTCTATTGCTTCTTTCCTTAATAGACTATCTTCTGTAGAGTAGATTACTTCTGTCAAAGCTTCGATACTTTCTTGATTGCCTTGGGCAATTTTCCCTAAACTACTGATGGCTAACCAGCGTATTAACATCTCTGGTGCATCTTTTATCTGTCTAATTAGGGCTTCGATAACTTTTTGGTGTCCTGATTCTATCTCTCCTAGACTATAAATAGCTTCTTTGCGTACTGTTTCTTCATACAATGGCTGCATCAATTGAGTTAGTACGGTTACTGCTGTGGGATTGCCTGGATCTATTTTTTCTAAGCTTTCTGCTGCTTGTCTCTGTCTGATGGGATCTTCGGAAGTTCTGATTATTTGTACTAGGGTAGCGATAGCGATAGAGTGATACTTACCTATTTTTTCCAAGCATTGAAATAAGCGTTTTTGACTGACTGTCGGTGAGGTTTGGCTTAAGAGACGTGTTATGGTGCAGATTGCTCGAAGATTGCCTTGACCGATTCTTTCTAGACTATTTAAAGCGTTTTGACGAACTTCTTCGCTTTCAGTTTGTTCTATAATTTTGACTAGAGTTATGGTTGCTTTGTCGTGGTCGGGAGATAATCTAAGTAGGCTTTCTGCGCATTGTTCTTTGAGGTCATCTGATTGATGTGAGTCTATCAAATCAGTTAACATAGCTATTACTGAAGGGTGTCCTTTAGACATTCTTTCTAGGCTTTTTAAGGCTAGTCTGTAGGTTTTACTATCTTCTATTGTGTCGAGAAAATTCATCAAGGTTTTCATTGACTTAGTTCCTGGAATCTGTTCTAAGCTCAATCTAGCTTTTTCAATTATTCCTGGAGTAAGCAGAGAATTATTACTAAAAGCCAATTTTAATAGTTGAGAAATAATCAGGAGTAGTCGGTTACATTCTGGGTATTCACTGAGTGCTTGTGCTGCTAGAAAATAAGCTTTTTTTCCATAATAGTTATCAATACCACATTGATCTTTAAACTCTGTTAGATACTCAATAAATGCTTCTTTTTCTTCTGTTTTTACTTCATTATGTCCAAACCAAAATAAGATTACTTTCTGCCAAGCTACATCAAATATTCTCAGATCTTTTTGCGCTTGATTTTGAGTAAAAACTTGCCAGTTATCAATAGCTAATGAGGCGAAATACTCGGCAACTGCTAGATCAAAAAACTGATAGACTTTTTCTGGTTGCGGGGCCTCTATTTTTTTAAGGGCAATACAATTTAGCCAACCTAATTCTAATGCTAGTTGTCCTAATTGAGGTTCATTCTGAAATATACTCTCAAAACGACTCTCAGAAACTTGCTCTAAGGTTCCTTTTTCTTGTAGTGTATTGAGAGCTAGTTGTGCTAAGTGTTGATTTAATTGTTCTCTCTTTTGCGTGTGAATCGAGACTGTACCTGCTTTCCACTGGTAGTATTGACTGACTCCTTTTTGATAAAGTTGAGCTATTGTCTTTAAGCTTGGCTCTGAAGACTGTTGCCAATAACGACATAATAGGGCTAAATAAAGTGGGTTAGTGTGCCATTTTTTCTGTTCTGATCTGGGTAATTCCTCTAAGAACTGCCAAACCTGGTCGATTAAATACGGGTTTTCTTTTAAGGAGGTTAATTGAGAATTTGTTGTCTTAAACCAATGTTCAATAAAGGCTTTAGTTTCTTTTGGATAGGTTAAGGGACTAATTCTGTAAACTTGCCAATTTAATAGTAGTGCACCTTGTTCTTTTTCCCAGATTTCAGTTCTGCTAGCTACGATTATTTTTAAGTTATTTGTCCAGTCTTTTAACTGTTTTTCAATTAGATTAAGAGGTGTAATTATCTCTCTGCTATTAATAAGATTATCGCTAATTACAGAATTATTCAGTAGTTCTTGACTATCGTCTAATAATAACCATACTTTGCCACTTTCTAAAAGATTATTAAATCCATCTAACCAGATTTGAGAATGTGTATTAGATGTGTTTGCTGCCAATTTTAACCATTTATGAGTTAGGTAATGATGTATATTTTCTTTTCCTAAATCAGCAAGAGATAGCCAGATCACTACATTATCTTCAGTTTCGCGCAAGACTAGGTTAGCAATTCTTTGCATCAGGTGAGTTTTACCACTCCCTGGGTTTCCAGTGATCATAGTTTTGCTTTTTGGCTGTTCGAGAATTATCTCAAATACTTCTTGCTGGGAATATTTTTGATTTTCAGCTTGTCTCCCTGTTTCAACTAGGTAAGCGCGCAGAGGTACTGAAGTCTCTTCTAATTTACTCTCATTTGGTTGTGTCGCTAAAGGATTAACCAGAAGCGACTTTTTCAGCATGACTCGACTAACTTCTTGCCAGTCTATTGTGATATTGTGAGTCGTGAGGAGGGGTTGGACTTTTGGGAATGTAGAATGATCCATATAAGTAGACAGGATGGAGGAGATCAAATCTTCCTATACTATAGCAAACCTTTTACTTTTCGCTTAAAAGAATTTGACCAGCTTCTAGAATATCTTTGGCTATCTCTTTAAGATCATCTTTGCTATTGATATAGATTTTTAATGCGTCTAAAGGATCGATATGACTTCCAACACCTAGTTCAGGTAACCGCTGTAGACTCTTGTGGGTGTTCAATTCTGGTCTGATACTGTAGGTATGTGCTTCTTTTAAAGCTTCATGTAGGACTTTGAGATTGATTAGATCTACTTGTTCTTTGCTTAGGGTATAGTGTAGTCTAACCACTGCTTCTTTTATATTTTGAGCCTTAATAGCCTTGAGAAGATCTCCTTGAACATCTTGGCTTGTGGTTACATCAAGTTTAATTGTTTTAAAGGGACGGGTAGGTAAAAGATGAAAAGTCCAATTTACTTCAATAGGACTTGCTTTCTCTGCCATCTCAATCATTATGTAACCTTTATCTTCCTTCTCCTCAGAAAAGTCCACTCTTTCGATACTACCTGGATAGATAACTGGTGGATCGTTACTAGGGTTAAGATTTTGATGAGTATGAACATGACCTAAGGCAACATAGTCAAATTCTGGACGATTTAGGAAGGATAGGGGTATTTGAAAGCCTTTACTAGTGACAGCTAGGAATTTTTCGGCACCATATACCGCGCTATCTACCATAGCATGTGCTAGAAGAATAGAGGGTATATTGGGGTCAAGTCGGCGTATTTCTGCTTCTAAGATGGGTTGTATTTTTTTGAGCATTAACTCGTTAACACCTGAGAGAGGGAGTCCCTTTGTTTCAGGAGTAGTTAATAAGTTAGAACGGTTTAACCAGGGTAAAGTTGTCACCTGGATCTGACCGCTAGGAGTAGTAATTTTGTGAGTACCTATGTCATCTCCAACAATGAAGTGGGGAACAGCGAGGGTTCTGTAAATAGAGAGACTCGCGCCTCCTTGTCCGTGGGTATGTTGATCATGGTTGCCAACGAGGAGAACGGTGGCTATTTTTTCATCTGCAAGGCGGCGAAATTGAGCAGCAAAGGCTTCTTGAACGTAGGGTGGGGGGGTAGAGTCGGGAAAGGCATCCCCGCCAAACAGGACTAAATCTACTGCCTGTGAGATGGCTTGATCTATGCAGGTGCGTAGAGATTTAACGAAGTCTTCTAGGCGGGTATTGACTTGGGTTTCTGGGTTGATTTTCCCGTGAGAGAAGCTGCTACCCATGTGAATGTCAGAAAGGTGCAGAATTTTCATTTTAACGAGCAAATACATCCCCACTTTGGTGGCGGGAGGAATTGCTCTCCTTATTTCTTGTGTTTTTTAAATTCTACAATAATCGTTAAAGGATGAACACAATTAAGAAATATTGCAAGCTTGCCTATGTGAGAGAATAGTCGCTACAACGATAGTATATTCAGTAAAAATCTTAAAATATGTACCTAACAGAGAAGAACCAACTGAGAAACTTAAGGAAGAGTCAATTTGACGCTCTTCGCTCTTTGTGTCGATTGAGTAAAAACCTTTACAATGTTGGGCTTTACATGGTTAAGCAATACTATTTTCAAGAACGTAAGCATCTTAAATATGAATCTAATTACCATTATTGCAAGGAGAATGAAAATTACCAGCAACTAAGTACAGATATAGTGCAACAAACCCTTAAGGTAGTAGACAGAACCTTTAAAAGTTTCTATGGATTAATTAAAGCCAAAAAGCAGGGGAATTATCAATCAAAAATATCTTGACCTCATTATTTACCCAAAGAAGAATACTTTAGCTTGATTATACCTAGAATTAAGGTCAAGGATGGGAAGTTTCGAGTTCCAATGTCAACTGATTTTAGGCATCAATATGGAGAAATATGGATAACCTTTCCAGAGAGACTGAATCCAGAAAGAATTAAAGAAGTAAGAATACACCCTAAATATGGTGCCAGATTTTTTGAAGTAGAGTTTGTCAGCGAAATTGAACAGGAAGAGATAAAAGAAAAGGTGACAGAAAGTGCTTTAGCTATTGATCTTGGATTAAATAATCTGGCAGCTTGTATAGATACCAATGGGGCATCCTTTATTTTGGATGGCAAAAAACTTAAAAGCATTAACCAGTGGTATAACAAAGAAAACGCCAGATTACAATCAATCAAGGATAAACAGGGAATAAAAGCATTTACTGAACGTCAAGCTAGATTAACTATTAATCGCAATAACTTTGTAGCGAGACTATCTGAACAAAGCAGCTAGGTTGATAATCAACCATTGCTTAAAACATCGTATTGAGAAGATAGTTGTTGGTGTTAATCCTCAGATGAAACAAGGCATTAATATAGGTAGTCGAAACAACCAAAATTTTGTCCAGATTCCCCACCATAGTTTGAGAACTAAACTTCAAAATCTATGTCAAAGGTATGGAATTCTTTACAAGGAGCAAGAAGAGAGTTACACCAGTAAGTCTAGTTTTTTGGATGGAGACGATCTTCCCATTTTTAATGCAGACAACCCAACAACCTATCAATTTTCTGGGAAAAGAGTGAAACGCGGGCTATACAAAAGTGCATCGGGGTACCTGATCAATGCAGACTCTCGAGGAGCACAAATATACTTAAGAAAAGTAAGCACAATGCTTTAAGCGGAGTGTCTAGAGGCTGTTTGGCGCAGCCATTAAGGATGAGAATTCCTTAAGAATCCCCCGCTTTATTGCTGAGGGAGTGTCAAACATTAAAGTATTTTGCTGCGGGGTGATAGGCGATGATAGCTGTTGTGGACTGTTCAGGATAGATCTGTTCACTTTCATCCATGTAGAAGTTGATTCTTTCGCAGCCTAATAGTTCTAGCTGTCGATATTGGTCTTGTATGTTGGGACAAGCTGGATAACCGAAACTATAACGAGAACCTTGATAACGCTGTTTAAGGACATCCCTTAAAGATGATGGTTCTAGATGTCCAAAACCTAATTCTTTACGGATGCGTGTATGTGTCCATTCAGCTAGTGCTTCTGCAGTCTGTACAGCGATGCCGTGATAATAGAGGTATTGGGCATATTCATTGGCTTCAAAGAGGCTTTTAGCGTATTGTGTGGCTACTTCACCGACTGTTACAGCTTGCATGGGGAAGACATCGATGATGCCACTTGTGCGAGGTGCAAAAAAGTCTGCTATGCAGAGACGACGACCTGTTTTTTGTCTGGGGAAGGTAAAGGAGGC
>CASBQB010000179.1 GCA_949127655.1 Chroococcales cyanobacterium PMM_0086
CAACTCTAATAGATATTTTTTATCTTCTTCTGTTAATCTAATTCTTAAAAATCTAGGCATTTGTGTACTTCTAGTTTTTGACTTTTTCTTATTTTACTTTATTTATGCCCACCTACTTACTTCTTGCAAGATCATTTGTAATATTATTTTTAATGATACATAAAGCTATACACCCCTCTTTTTTCAAAGAAGGGTTAAGTATTTGATGCGTGCTGTTTTAAGTTATGCTTCAAATAAGAAGAATAATGACATCACTAAGTAGATTTTGACTTACGTTTTAGACCAGTAACTAAGCCTAAACCTAAAGCTGCTACTGTTCCTAATGCTGTTTGAGGTTCGGGAACTGGAACTGCAGCAGCTCCTCCTAAGACTCGACCACTAAGACCTGTAACATTACCTACTGAAGTTCCTACTCCAGTAGTTGTATTGATGGTTATTGCTTGACCACCTTCAGTAAAACCATATAATGTAGAACCACTACGGACTAGTCCAAATATGTTGGCAAAACCAATACTTCCAATACTGGTACCTGCACCACTTAGATCTATTGAGAATAAAGAGCTATTGGTTGGACTAGTTGAGGTAGCGTAAAACTTGTTAGCGCTAGGAAAGTAAGTTAAGTCACCAGCAGTACTAAAGCCAGGTATGTTAGAACCGATTTGAGTTGCCGCACCAGTAGTTGTATCAATACTGTAAAGACCGCCTCCAGGAGTAGGGTTGGCGGGGTCTGCTGCAGAAGAAGAACCATAAACTGTACCTTTACCAATAATGCCAGTTAGACCAGAAAGATTAGCAACGCCTGCACTACCTACTAGAGTTGTTGTCCCTGCACTTAGATTAACTCTGTACACAGAGTCATTACCACCTCTTTTACTGACAGTGTTCACGTAAAGTGTATTGCTGTCGCCACCTGAAGCTACATCACCTATGGAACCACCTAAACCAGTATCCAAAAGAGGTGTAGCTACTAAAGTTGTAAGATCAATAGCATTGATTTTTCCATCAGAAGTTGCTAAGTAACCACCGAAAGCTGCTTTAGCAGAGTCTGCTGAGGATAATGAGATCAATGTTGTGCTAATTAAAGCTGCTGCTAATAATTTCTTCATTGTTTTTCTTGTTTGTTTTGTTGCTTTTGTAAAAAAGAATACTGTAAGGTAAGTATTTTTCACTTATGCTATGTTAAGAGTATACAGAACTTTGAGCAACAGTAGTTTTAAATCGAATATTAACCCAAAGCTAATTGAGTTTTATATCTTATATTTTATTGTTCTTATCTAAACGTGCCGTAAGACTCCCGTCATGGTGCTTCGCACACTCCCTACGGGAGAAGCAAGCTATAGCGGTGAGAGTATTTTACCTCGGACTTTTGCAAGAGGTCTAATAGAGACAGTTAAGGTGCTAGACTGGGAAAATAGGACTAAACTATAAAAATCAGTCGCCATGACTGCTTTAACCTCTCATATTACCCTAGAAGAGTTTCTTAAGCTGCCGGAAACAGAACCTGCTAGCGAGTACATTGGCGGTGTTGCCGAAGGCGCACCGCAAGCGGAATTACGAAGAGTTTGGCACTCCTGCCTGTGAACCAAAAAGAGAGTGGAAAGTCTTCAGGTTGCCCTAAGAATAAGAAACGTACCAAGAAAAATCGTTATCCTGTGGTCAAAAAACGTTATTCGCGAACTCCTAAAGAGCAAAAGGAAGCAAGTTAATTTAAATTTTTCTTTTTTGCGAATGATAATCAGCCTTGAGTACATCGGTGATTTACTTTCACCTGTCAATTAGTCTAAACTCCAGTTCATGGTGATCGAGATCTACCAATTGGCATCCTTAAAAGCCTTCTTAAAGATGCTAGTCTTACGGAAGGAGATATATATTAAACCTGCTTATTTTATTCAAGGAGATTCTTCTGCTATTTTCAGTACTGAAGCACGAGTTGATGTAGAGAGACGAAAGTCAAGAGAATCTAACAGATTTAAAATAGGAGCTATTTGAGATAAGTAGCCTTCTTTTTTTGCTTTTAAAAAGACTCCTAAAGTGCCTGTACATTGAACACCTAATAGACGGGCATAGCGTCTAGCTAGAGCATCATCAAGTATGATTAAAGAATCATTAATATTTTCTTGTGCTAAAGCTATGGCCTCACGTTCACCTGCTCCCAATGCAGTAATTAGAGGTAAAATATCTTTAGATTGTGCTTCACATACCCTTATCCAAGGAATAGATGTGATACACGGAAGTGCTACATTTTGTAAAATTCCTTCAGATATTTCATCAAATACAGATTGTGGTAAACTAATTTGCCCATACAAAGTTTTGAGTAAATCAAGTAGATTAGTCTGATATAAATATTGAATTGGTGAAGTATTAACAATAACTCTAGGCACTTAAGATATCCTCAAATAACTCTGCTTCTGTTAATTGGAAAGTATTTACTCAATATTCAGCTAGTTTTGAGAGAAAAACTACTTTAGGAATACCTGCAAGATTAGCTGCGCTACCAGAAGAAAGTTTACCTAATTCATATAGTTTAACTGCAGCAGCTAGAAGCATTTGAGGCGCAAGTTGTTCAGGAGTCAAGTTGAGTGCTAAGGCGGTTTCTTCGGATAGGGAAAAAGTAACTTTGTGCATCGTTAATTCTTGTTATTTTTAAATATCTTTTAAAGTCTGTAGATGTAGACCCTTTGGGGTGACCTACGGTCAACCGCCCGCAGGGTGGCTTTTTGACATTTTTATATCTTATATTTTATTCTTCTAATACTATCCTACTTCAGACTTTTGCAAGAGGTCTAATAGAGACAGTTAAGGTGCTAGACTGGGAAAATAGGACTAAACTATAAAACTCAGTCGCCATGACTGCTTTAACCTCTCATATTACCCTAGAAGGGTATCAATTAAGTACCTTCAACCCAAGCAACAACACCAAAAATCAAAAACAGTACTCCGCCTATCGCTGTGATCATCCGTTCAGAAATTATCCCTGCTATTAAACGACCACCGATAACAGCTATAGCTGTACAGATAGCATGTCCTAATATAGCCCCAATAGTTACACCAATTGGATTATTAGACGCAGCTAAGGTGATTGTACTGATTTGAGTGCGATCACCCCACTCGGCGATAAA
>CASBQB010000180.1 GCA_949127655.1 Chroococcales cyanobacterium PMM_0086
AACACGCTGAATTTTATTGTGAAACTCTCAAAAGACATGGACTAGGCAGCAGTATTGAACCAGACGAATAAAGAATATATTGAAAGTTAATCTCAAAGTTATTGCTAATCTTTCCACGCTTGCAAGACTAGGTATTTTTATTTTAGTCTTGCTGTCTGCTTGGTTACCTTTAGCTAGAATAATTTCTCTAATTTTTTCCAAAGATCCCAATTTAACCAGTATTTTAACAATGGGGTTAGTAGGAATTCAGTTTCTAGTCCTTCTAAAACTTTGGAGTCAATATGTTGATAAAATTCCTAATTGCTTTGAATATTACGGATTAGAATGGAGTACTCGTAATGCTCTCGGTCTAGTTAATGGGTTAAGTATTGGGTTACTTTTTACACTGGGTCTCTTTTTAATAGAGTCTCTTTTAGGTTGGCTAGAAATTAAAACAGTATCTTTTAGTCTGATTAAAATCATAGCTGAAGGTCTATTATCTGGTTTGGCAGTTGCCCTATTTGAAGAGTTATTCTTTAGAGGTTGGTTACTTACAGAATTAGAGCGAGACTATAGCAAAATAACTGCCCTGCGTATAAATACCTTAATTTTCGCCACCCTCCACTTTATTAGACCAATAAACGTAATTATTAAAACCTCACCTCAATTTTTTGGTTTACTAATCCTTGGTGCTCTTCTAATTTGGGCTAAACGTCTTTCTAAAGGACGCTTAGGACTATCTATCGGTCTGCACGCTGGCTTAATTTGGGGCTATTATCTTCTCAATGTTGGAGAACTCTTACACTACAGGGGAAATGTTCCAAACTGGGTAACAGGAATTAATAATAATCCCCTCGCCGGACTAATGGGATTGTTTTTTTTAGGAATATTGGCTCTTACTATCAGAAGAAAAAGTCTATCTATACTAAGTATTAAATCAACTTAGGCTGCTTCTCTTCGTTCTGCTATTAATTCATTCCCTAAACTACGATTTTCAGATATTTTAGTAAAACGAGCCTTCAGACGTTGTTTTACTATTTCCTGCTTTTCTAGTACTAATCGTCCTTCTTCTTCACGAGCAACTAATCTATCTCCTTCCTTTAAACTTAAGCTTTGCCTTAGTGCTGCTGGTATTACTAATCGACCTTGGCGACCTAAGCGTACTTCTATAGATCTAGATAATTTTTCCCTACATCCTTGTATGTGCCATATGTATTTTTTAATGCCACTATATGCAATTTTAGGCCATTTTTTTATAAAAGGTTATATTCTTTTTCCAAAACCTCTAATAATTTCACTTCCAATGCGGTTAAGTAGGAACAGTTAATCTTTCTAGGACTTACCAAAATGTTCTTAGCTGTTTTCTCTGGTTGAGCATTTTGTAATCTAGATATTCGATTATTTACATTAGTTTTTCTGTTTTAAAGTTATAGAGTGGCGAACAAAGTTCAGATAACCGGGTTTATCATGGAGAAAAGAGCTTAAAAACTATGGACATATTTATTCTAGGCCTAGCCATTCTCTTCGGTTTGATGACCTTTTTATTCATCCTGCGCATCGTGCTGACCTGGTATCCTCAGATTAACGAAAAACGGTTTCCCTTTAATCTAGTTATTTTACCGACTGAACCCCTATTAATACCTATGCGTAAATTAGTTCCTCCTATTGGGGGAGTGGATATCAGTCCGATTATTTGGGTAGGCATCTTTACACTCTTAAGAGAGATCTTACTCGGACAACAAGGACTTTTAACCATGGCTAATCGAATCTAAATGAAACATTTGCTCTCTGTTGCCCCCATGATGGAGCGCACAGACCGTCACTTTCGTTACTTCATGCGACAGATCACCCGAAACACCCTCTTGTATACGGAAATGATCACTACAGCAGCCCTACACTATGGGGATCGTGCTAAGTTACTGGACTTTTCACCTGAAGAAAAACCCCTTGCACTACAACTAGGAGGAGATGATCCCCAAGCCTTAGCAGAATGCGCCCTCTTAGCTCAAGAGTGGGGTTATGATGAAGTCAATCTCAATGTAGGCTGTCCCAGTCCCAGGGTACAGAGTGGGAATTTTGGGGCTTGTTTAATGGCTCAACCTAGCTTAGTGGCCCAAGCAGTAGAAGCAATGCAAAAGGCTGTAGAGATACCTATTACTGTTAAACACCGTATAGGGATAGATGAACAGGATAGCTATAGTGATCTAGTTAACTTTGTGCGTCTAGTTTCAGAGGTTGGGGTGACCCGTTTTACAGTACACGCTCGTAAAGCCTGGTTAAAGGGTCTCAGTCCTAAAGAAAACCGCACCATCCCACCCCTACGCTATGAAGATGTACATCGTCTTAAAAAAGATTTCCCTGATTTAAGTATAGAAATTAATGGCGGCATAACCACCTTAGAACAAGCAAAAGAACATCTAAAACAAGTAGATGCAGTGATGATCGGTAGAGCAGCTTATGATAATCCCTATCTCTTTGCTAGCGTAGATCAGTCTATTTATAGAGTAAAAGATACTCCTTTATCGCGCCATGAGATTGTGAAGCGTATGTTACCATATGTTCAAGCTTGGGTAGAGAATGGAGGAAAACTTCATGCGATCACCCGTCATTTACTAGAACTCTTTACCGGATGTCCAGGGAGTAAAATGTGGAAACGCCATATTACAGAACAGGCTCATCTTACAGGTGCAGGAGTAGAAGTAATAGAAGCTGCTTTAGATCGGATAATTTAAACAAAAACAAGAAAGGGGAATAAAAAGATGGGATTTTTTCAACGTTTATTTGGACTCGAAAAGCCTGCAGATGCTCAAGTTAATCCACAACCTACAGAAGAAAAGCACCCCGAAACAGGTGGAGAGGTCCCTCCAGAAAGAATGGGTGTTAATGGCGAATTTGACCAAAATGGACTCGCTAAAAGGGTTGCTTTAGCTTTTGATGAAGATGAATCACTTGATGACCTCAACAGTCTTTTTGTCGCACAGACAGGCGGTACTGTAGTTCTTAGAGGAGAGGTTCCTAGTCAAGATAAGCTCAACCAAGCAATACAAGTAGCCGAAAAAGTCAACGGTGCTACTAGTGTTAATAGTGATGACGTAATTATTGCGCCTTAAACAGTATCTAATTTAAGTAAAATTTGTCAAACAATTACAGCGCCTGAACTAGATTTTTCGGGCGCTGTTTCTAAACTTCCCAGAGACGAATTACACCATCATGATCAGCAGAAACAATAGTTCGACCATCTGAGCTAAACTTAACACTATTGATTTGATTAGTATGTCCAGAAAAAAGTTTGACAGTTTTTTGACTGACTAGATTCCATAAGCGAACAGTTTTATCAGCACTACCTGAGACAAGCCATTCTCCATCAGGACTAATAGCAATACTTTTTACAGAACGTGTATGTCCGCGAAAAACATAGATTGTCTCGCCTGAAGAAATAGACCAAAGACGAATAGTTTTATCACCACTAGCAGAGAGTAAGAATTGACCATCAGGCGTAAAAACCAAGCTCTCAATATGGTGAAAATGCCCTTCCAAAGACAGAATTTCCTGTCCTGAAACTACCTCCCAAAGGTGGATAGTCTCATCATAACCACCTGAAGCAATGACTTGACCACAAGGACTAAAAGCCAGACAGCAAAGCGCATCTAAATGACCCTTAAAGATCCGAATAGGCTGATCAGAACGCCCAAACCAAGTAGAAGAAGTGACCGACCAAAGGCGCATCATGCTATCACCCCCAGCTGTAGCCAAATAGTCTCCATCAGGACTAAAAGCGACCGCTTTGAGCCAACCCTGATGTCCTTTAAAAGAACGAACTAACTGACCATTAGTAGCATCCCAGAGATGGACTGAGTGATCCCAACTTCCTGAAGCTATTAAAAGACCATTGGGGTGAAAAGCAACTGCTGAGACTGCAGCCTTATGTCCGGGAATAACTAGTACTTCTTCTTCTTTTTCCCAGTCCCAGAGTCTAATAGTCTGGTCGTTATGTCCAGAGACAACAAAGGACTGGTTAGGCGCAAGCGCAACATCATAGATCCAATTAGTATGCTGTTTAAATTTAATAAGTTCTTGTTTTTTCAAGATATTCCAGACCCTGACGCTGCAGTCAGAACTACTAGAGACTAGCAGAGGTTGCTCTGGTAGAAAGACCAAATTAGTAACAGAGTTAGTATGTCCTTCTAAGCTGTAAAATTCTCCCTCTTTTTGAAAATCCCAGAGTCTAATAGTTTTATCTTCTACACTACCGCCAGAAGCCAGATATTGAGTATCAGGACTAAAGGCCAAACTAGTTACCCAGTCAGTATGTCCCTGGAGAAGAGAAAGTTTTTCTCTTGCTTCAACTTTCCATACACAAATCAAGCCATCTCGTCCTCCCGAAGCGATGAGGCGACTATCTCCACTAAAAGCTAGACTTTCAATAGATCTGTCATGTCCTTTGAGATCGCCTGCTAATTCTAAAGTTTCCATTCGCAGAAGTTTAACCTGACCGTCAAAGGTGCCTAAAGCAAGATAACGACCGTCAGGACTAAAAGCTAAACAAGAAATTAAAGCATAGTCTAGGCTGAGGCTTTTTTTCTCTCCTGGTCTAGATAAATCCCAGAGAAAGACAGTTTCATCAATACTAGTTGAAACTAAAAACTGACCACATGGACTGATGGCCATTGCTAAAATAGCTCTATTGTGACCAGATAGTTCTTCTAAAAGTTGACCTGTTTGAATATTCCAAAGATAAATTATCTGTTGCCAAGCCAAAGCGAGCAGGCTTTTTTGAGCATTAAAGGCGGCCTGTTCAGTCGGGGAATCAATCTCCCAGAGTACATCGCCCTTATCTAGTCTAACTAAAGTAGCTCCACCTGAAGAACAAACCAAAAGATGATTAGAATCTATAGGAAAAACTTTTTTTAAACACCCTCTTCCCAAACGGTGCTGCATACCCGCTCTTTGCAAAAGTGGGGAAGTAAAACGAGACATTACTAGTTCAGAAGGTGTGGTATCCTCTTCTATCTCTATAGTATTCTCTTCTATAGATTGAATAGGTTCTTGCCAAAAACCAGAATACAGTTCCCACCATTGCTCGATAGTTTGAGGTCGTTCTTCGGCATTGATAGCTAAAGCTGCGATGATTAAACTTCGCCAAGGCTCTTCTACTCCTTTCGGTTTCCATAAATCCCCGTCGTTAATGCGTTTGAGAGAGGGGGGCGGTAGGGTTCCAGTCAGCATCTGGTGCAAAACCATGCCAAACTCAAAAATATCACTATAGGCTCCTAATTTCCCCCCTGTGGTCAACTCAGGTGGGGCGTAGGCTTCTGTAAAGGCGCGTGAACCTTGATTGGTAGTGACACCGCATCTAGCCGCCCCAAAGTCGATTAAAATTACTTTATCTTCTCTAGTCAGGAGAATATTTTGAGGTTTAAGGTCTAGATGATATATTCCAGATTCATGTAATTTTTTCAAGGCCTCAATTACTTGTTCTGCAATGACAGTTACACGAGATATAGGCAGCTTAAAACCAATTTGTGATTCTAATTCTTTAAATAAGGACTGTCCATCGACTAGATCCATTACTAAATAGGCTGTTGCTCCTTCTTCAAAGAGGTCTCTAACCTGAACGATATTGGGGTGAGTGGTTTTTGCTAAAATCTGTCCTTCTTGAATAAATTGTTGTAGTCCATTTTTATAAGCTCTTTCATACTCTTTCGAGGCAACAACAACTTTGTGACCTGTTTCTCTAGTGACATACTGACTAGGGAAGTATTCCTTAATGGCTACAGTATTTCCTAAAAATGTGTGATTCGCAGAATAGGTAATCCCAAAACTCCCTCTACCTATAATCTGCTGTATTTGATAACTGTGCCCTCGCAGTAAAGCGCCTGGAGGTAGACTATCAGTAAAGACTTTTAGGGGTTTGATTGTATAAGAAGCAACAGGTTCGCTGATCTGTTCATTAAGACCACGCATAGATGGTGAACCTCAAAGGGTTGATGTAAATTTATTCTCCCTAATCTACAACAGACAAGATACTTGAGAATTTAAGATATTGAATACTCTTAAAAAAGATTGTTCACCCTATTACTGGATAGAACCTCAGATCTTTTGTTTTCAAGGCAAGGAGTTGGGCTTGGGTTAACCTGCCGGCTGTCCTACTCCCGTAGGGAGAACTACAGTCAAGGCCTATTGCATCTAGAATAACATAAGAAAAGAAAGTTAAGGATAACGCTTACCCACTCTTATTGATGCTTGCCATGCTTTGTGCTGCTGACAGTAGGATAATAATCACCTGTGTGCTCGTCTTCTCCGAAAAATTACTTAAAGCACTGTGTAAAATTTATCTTATTATTGGGTATAATAGTGGTGCAATCATTAAAATTTGCCAGAATACCACAGGAGAGAAAAACAATGAGTAATAAATTACTCAAATTTTCAGGGATCTTAGCTACAACCCTAATATTAACCAGCATAGCAAAGAGTGAATCTGCTCAGGCTGCGATCGTTGGTACTTATGAAGTAGAAGCTCCCACAATTCAATATAACCAGTTTGGCGTTGGAGATGGTAACGGGTCAATTACAGTCTACAACCAAACTTTCAACACTAATAGCAACACAACAGTTGTCGGTAATCAGCACTATAATAGCACTACTCCATTAGTAGGTTCGGTAACTAGTAGCTATCAGTGGAAAGATGGTAGTACATTAATTGGGACTTATGACAAAGTTTACGTACGTACAGCAGACAATTTTGGTGGTTCAATTGACCCAACCAGTAGTGGGGCACGTAGTAACTATGCTACAGTAAATCCAAACGTTGGAGGACTCACCCAGTCAACCCTAACTTTAGCCGCAGATCAGCGCTATTTCGGTCTATGGTGGTCGGCTGGAGATACGAATAATATCATCAAGTTCTATGACAAGAATAACGTTCTGCTGTCAACTTTCAAATCAGGTGATGTATCTTCTACAATAAGTAAACTCCCTGCAACCCGTCCTACTGGCGTGACAGGCGGAAAATACCAAAGTGACTACAAAGGTAATCCAACTCAAAGCCCTAGAACAAATACAGGCGAATATTACGCTTATCTGAACTTTTTTGATACTAGTGCTACAGCTTCGATTAGAAAAATTGTCTTTGAAAACATTACCTCTACTGGATTTGAATCAGATAATCATAGTGTTGCCACAGATTACGTCAGCATTCGAGGTGCCTCAATAGCAGTACCTGAGCCTTTAACGATGGCTGGGGCAGCTGTAGCAGTCGGACTAGGTGCATTCTTCAAATCTAAAATCAGGAAAAATAGAGAAATTAGCTAGATTAACTGTAAAGTAAAACCAAATGTCTTTGACTATGGTTTAAAGGGCTTGCCGTTTAGCCCTGTAGTGGTTGACCCATTACGAACACACGATTTTCTACAAGTCGCGTGAACGGTAAGTGTCAGCAATTCTCATTATGAGAACGATTCTCACCCAATTGTCTGATTTTGATTATTTCAAACAGCTAGAACCCTCATTTTATCGTTCAGACAATTGGGAATAAAAGCTCATAAAAGCTATACTTTAAGTATAAATGTTTTACAATGAGAATTGCTGGGTAAGTGTTTGACTATTTACCGCCCTGTTCACTCTGACAACTGTCCTATAAAGAGAAGACAGAAGAAGATATTTCCAGTAACCTAAAAGGAAAATAGGTTACTTAATAAAGTTATCCAGATGTCTGATCCAGAAAAAATGCTCAGTAGTCATTTCTCTCGGTGGTTAGCAAACATAGCATATCCCTTAAATTCTTATGTAGTTCTGCCGACTTACTTTAAAAAAATAGAAGTTATCGGTCAAGAAAATATACCACTAACTGGGCCTGTTATCGTGGCACCAACGCACCGCTCACGTTGGGACGGTTTAATAGTTCCTCATGCAGTAGGAAAATGCGTCACTGGTCGTACGAGTTGGTTTATGGTCACAGCCAATGAAATGAAAGGACCGCAAGGCTGGATCATCTCTCGGTTAGGTAGTTTTCCCGTAGATACTAAACATCCATCCTCAGATAGTATTAGTAAAAGTATTGCTTTACTCCTCAAAGAACAGATGTTGACCATTTTTCCTGAAGGTAATATTTTTCGCACAGAAGAGGTACAACCACTTAAAAGAGGTGTGGCCCGCATTGCTTTGGATGTAGAAGAAGAAAAACCAGGTATTGGTGTAAAAATATTACCTCTAAGTATCAAGTATAGTCAAGAATATCCAAGTTGGGGAAGCCAAGTAAAAGTTAAAATCGGGACTCCTCTTACAGCAAGTGACTATTTAGGAGAATCTCTTAAAAAAAGTTCAGAAAACCTCACTCAGGCCTTAGAAGAGTCCTTAAAAAATATCCATCAAGATAGACCAGGACTCCCCCTAATTGCTTCCTAGAGTAGGACTAACTAACCAGACTGACTTCTCCAGTATCTAGGTCATAATAGGCTCCAACTACCTTCAGCTTACCCGCTTTTACGGCTGCGGAAATGACTGAGGAATTCTCTAATCTTTTCATTTGTAACCGCACGTTCGCTTTTATTGTATTAGTCAGACGGTCACCCGACTTTCCTTCTGTAGCTGTAACTGCAGGTTGAATAGCAAAGACCAGAGATTCAATAACACCTGGTAATTCTCCGCCTTGTATAGCAGCAGCAACTGCACCACACCTTGTATGACCCATAACCATTAACAAGGGGGTTTTTAATACAGCAACAGCAAACTCTTGACTAGCAATATCTTCGATCATAGCAACATTGCCAGCTACCCTAACGACAAAGATATCCCCAATACCTTGATCGAAAGCAATTTCAGGGACTACTCTGGAGTCTGAGCAACTGAGAATGGCAGCAAAAGGCGCTTGTCCTGCTGCAACTTCAGTCAGACGAGCAAAATCCTGATCGGGATTGAGTCGTTTGTTACTGACAAATCGTTTGTTCCCTTCCATCAATTTAGCTAATGATTGATCTGGAGTCATCTTTGATGGAGTTTCGGCCTTACTTGGTTCAGCACTGATCACTTGAGCTTCTTTTACAGGAGATAATCTCTCTTCCATTGTTTTAGCTAGAACACCAGTTCCTAACCAGCCTACTAATGAACCTGCTCCAATAATTCCTGCTCCATACTTTAGAATGTTCCTTCTAGATGGATTTTCTTTATTTGATTTGCGTTGCATAATATCTCCACAGTAATTAAAGAGCTTTAGTTGCTTAACTCCCCATATAATATTTCAAAATGAGCAACCCAAAGCTTTAAGATTGTGAGGTGATCCCATCTCATAAGAGAACTCATAATTGTGAAGCGTATAACTATCCTCGGTTCCACTGGTTCAATTGGTACACAAACCCTAGATATTGTCTCCCAATATCCCGAACAATTTCAGATAGTAGGACTTTCTTGCGGCTCTAATGTAGAGCTTTTAGCTAAACAGATTAGAGAATTTCGCCCCCAAATAGTTGCCCTAAAACAAGAAGAGCAATTAACAGCACTCACTGAAGCCATTTCTGACCTAGACTACACCCCCATCTTAGTTACGGGTGCCCAAGGTCTTATAGAAGTAGCTCGTTATGGAGACGCTCAAACTGTTGTTACAGGTATTGTCGGTTGTGCAGGACTCCTCCCGACTATCGCTGCTATTGAAGCAGGTAAAGATATTGCCCTAGCTAATAAAGAAACTCTCATTGCGGGTGGACCTGTCGTTTTACCTCTAGTTAAGAAATATGGGGTTAATTTGTTACCTGCTGACTCTGAACATTCAGCTATCTTTCAATGTTTACAGGGTGTTCCTCCTGGTGGACTGCGACGCATTATTTTAACTGCTTCAGGTGGAGCCTTTCGAGACCTCCCCGTAGAGAAATTGAGCCTTGTTACCGTCTCTGATGCCCTCAAACACCCCAATTGGTCAATGGGTCGTAAAATTACCATAGACTCAGCAACTCTGATGAATAAGGGTCTAGAGGTCATTGAGGCTCATTACCTTTTCGGACTAGACTATCCTCACATTGATATTGTTATTCACCCTCAAAGTATCATTCATTCTTTAATTGAAGTCCAGGATACCTCAGTTCTAGCTCAATTGGGTTGGCCAGATATGCGCTTACCTCTACTCTATGCCCTATCTTGGCCCGCCAGAATTCAGACAGACTGGCCTACTCTAGATCTAGTTAAAGCAGGTAATCTTACCTTTAGAGAGCCAGATCATCAGAAATATCCCTGTATGCAGTTAGCTTATGCTGCAGGAAAAGCAGGAGGAGCAATGCCTGCAGTACTCAATGCTGCTAATGAACAGGCCGTTGCTCTATTTTTAGAGGAGAAAATCAGCTTTTTAGATATTCCTAGACTGATCGAGGACTGCTGTGCTCACTTTACCTCCCAAAATACAACCAGCCCCAGCTTAGAAGATATCCTAGCAGCCGATCAATATGCTAGAAGAGAAGTATTAACAAAAAGTCTCAAGTCAAAAATTTGGGTTTGATTGATGAATATCATCCTGCTCATAGCAGCAATGATCGTAGCTTTGTTGGTTTTTAGTGCCTTGATTAGAATACTCAAAGTCAGCGTGACAACCGCTTTGACTGTTGCCATAATATTAGTAATTTTACAGTTAATCTTTGGCATTAATCCGGGAAAATTGTGGGAGGAGATTATCAACCTCCCCCAAACCATCTGGCATATTTTTCACAAATAAGATTAGAATTGTGAATAATTTAGATCTCGATTAATAACTCTCATAACATCAGGTTAATTTCGTGAACAGTTTGCCCTCAACTAAATTGATTTGCGCTCTATTAGCTCTTTCGAGTCTACTAGGTGCCTGCGGGGAAAAAAAGCAGGCCGCAGCACCACAAGCTATCCCAGTCGCTTTTAAAACAATCACCACCTCAACTCTGATCGAAAGTAGTAACTTTGTCGGTACCTTACAAGCTGTACAAAGAGTATCATTAGCTCCTCAAACAGATGGACGGGTTAACAAAATATTTGTAAGTAGTGGACAAACAGTCAAAGAAGGTCAAAAAATCCTTGAGCTAAGACCATACAAGCAACAAGAACAGGTTAATCAAGGTACAGCCCAAGTAGGTCAAGCTAAAGCCGATGTAGTACAAGCAGAAGCTCAATACCAAACCGCCATAAGTCAAAAAAGCAAAACTTTAGATACTATTGCAGGAAGGAAAGCTGATGTAGCTCAAGCAGAAGCTCAATTGCAAAGTAAAGAAGCTGACCTTTCTAAGGCTCAAGCAGAAGCTCAATTAGCTCAAACTAACTATAAAAGAAGTCAGTTCTTGGTGCAAAATGGAGTACAAGCTCAGCAGGATCTAGACGATAAAACACGCACTCTAGAAACTAATCAAGCTGCTGTAAAGTCTGCTCAAAAAATTAGGGATGCGGCTCAAGCTGCACTCTCTTCTACTAAAGAAGCTTTAAATTCAGCCTATACAGATAGCAAAATTGCCGATAAACAGATTAAAGAAGCTCAAGCTAATGTCCTTAACAAAAAACAAGGCATCGTAGCTGCTCAGAGCAATGTAGGGGCACTCAATCAAGATCTAGAATTTAATACTGTTCTAGCTCCTATCGCAGGAGAAGTAAGTGATATGGCTAATAGAAAAGTTGGCGATATCTTAAGGAGTGGAGAGACTTTTACAAAGATTGTCGATAATAGAACCTTTAATTTAAATATATACGTACCTGTAGAGCGGCGAGACCAGCTAAAAGTTGGGGTACCAGTAGAAATAGTCAAAACAGATGGCACAGGGGGAAATGTCGGGAAAATTACTTTTATTTCACCAACAGTCAACCAGGATACCCAGGCTATTTTAACGAAAGTAACCTTCAATAATGACGGTGATTTGAAAGACTCTCAATATGTCAGAGTGAGAATCATCTGGAATAAAAAACAGGGGGTATTAGTTCCAACAAATGTGGTCACCAATATTGGAGGGAGTAGCTTTGTTTTTATTGCTGAAAAAGATAAGTCCAAAGATGGCAAAGAAAGACAAGTAGCTAAACAGAAACCAATCACTATAGGGAGTATCCAAGGACAAGAATATCAAGTAATCTCAGGACTCTCTCCAGGAGAACAATTAATAGTTTCGAGGATTCAGGTTCTCTCTAATAATACGCCTGTGGTCTCAGAAGCCCTTCTTAAAGAACAAAAAAAAGGCTCATAACTCTCTAAATTAAGTTCTATGCTCTTAAGTATTTCCGACATTTTTATTAAGCGACCTGTTCTAACGACAGTCATTACTCTGATCATTCTCTTGATTGGTGGTATATCTATACCATTATTGTCTTTAGAAAAGTTACCGCAACTAGCTCCAGTACAAATACAAGTAGCATCTAACTATGTAGGGGCAGATGCCAAAACAACAACAGATAACGTCACAACAGTAATAGAGAGGCAGATTAACGGTGCCCCAAA
>CASBQB010000181.1 GCA_949127655.1 Chroococcales cyanobacterium PMM_0086
GATATAGTTTTAGATACCTACCCCTATAATGGGGCAACCACCACCCTAGAAGTACTCTGGATGGGGATACCCTTAGTTACCCTAGTTGGAGAACAATTTGCAGCTAGAAACAGTTATACTTTTATGTTAAATGCGGGAATAACCGAAGGAATAGCTTTTAATCAAGTAGAATATTTAGAATGGGGGATAAGACTAGGCTTAGAAGAAGAATTACGCGCAAGAGTCCATTGGAAGTTACTCAAAAACCGTTCATCTGCGCCTTTATGGAAAGCTAGAGAATTTACCCAACAAATGGAGAAAGCTTACCAACAAATGTGGAATCTACACACTTTTTCCTAACAGCATAACCATCTTAACGTAATCATGCTTTTTGAGATGGTTTTTAATCTTTTTTGGTTATAGCCTTTTTCAAGTCTAACAAGATTGGTGGAACTAGTTTTCTCACCAAAAACGAGAGAGTTACCTCTTGATTTTCTTCTTTCAAGTCTTGTCCCGGACGGGATCTAAAAATAGTTGAGTGAGGTTCTGAAACTTCGTTAGCTGGCCTTCCATTAGTATAGTAATATAGTGCCAGAGATTTTCTTGTTCTTCCTTCTGGACAGGTCAGAGGTTCAGGATGCCCATGATAGGAAAAGTCAGTTGTACTAAAAACAGAGTAAAAACTAGTTAAACGAGTTTGTAGCACACTCTTTTGCTTTTTAGGTGTTTCTACATCTGCTGCATCTATTATAGCTAGCATAGCTACTTTTTCCCCTTTGAGTTGCAGTTGCAGCGCCATTTCAAAAGCTATTACACCTCCTGCACACATTCCCCCTAATAAATAAGGGCCTTCTGGTTGAATATTGCCTATTTGTTCAAGATAACTGTACCTAAAGCTGTAAAAAATAGAGGAGTAAAAGGTATATGACCTAGTTCATCTCTAGTTGAGTCATAATAGTTTTCTACCGAGTAAGTTTCTAAATCCTCCTTTGTTACTAAATGTACTCCAGCTAGATTATTTAATTTTTTTCTGAGTTCTTCTTCGGCTTTTTCTCTGAGGGGTTGCTTTTGAGGTGAACTTGGACAAATAACTACTAGATAAGGGGTTTTATATTGACTGAGAGATTTTTCTAGTAGATTGCTAAAATCTTCTAGATTGCGTTGAATCTCTTCATATAGGGAACCTTGCCAATCTTCTAATCTAACTAGAACTAGATTGATTCCTTGTATATTATTAGAAAAGAGACTACTTGGATCTAGAAGTTGTTGGAAAATTTGGTATGGGGTGTAAATTCAATATAAATTGGTATCTCTAGTTATTGCAGCCAGAAAGAAAGAGACTCTTCTAGTGGTTCTGCTGTAAAGTTTGTTGCTACCGCCACACAAAGTCGCTGGTTGTTTGATTGCATAATATACTCCTTAGTTGTTACTCAGAGAACATAAGTTCTAAAGGATGTCCATAACCGAGTGATTTTCTGATGAATAGAATAATAGCAATTAGGGAGATTAAGTATAAACTATAGAGGATATCTTGTTTAAAGAAGGTCAACTTTTCTCGCCATAAACCCCAACAGACCACAGCATAGAGTTCAAGATCGTTTACAGCTACCATGATCACAAAGCCAGGTAAACCAAACCAATGATATCCTAGAGGCAATGCTATACAGACATAGAGACTTTTAGCAACTTGACTATAAGCCATGTATTGTGGTTCACCAATAGCCACTAAACATTTAACACTAGTTTCATACAGTAAGTTCGGCCAGACCCCTAAAGCTAAAATAGGTAACATCCAGGCAGCTTGATTATATCTTTGATCGTAAAGTTTCAGGATCAAAATATCTCCAAAACAAGTTAATACTATAATAATTAAACCAACCGTTGACAAAAGCAACCAACGTTTACTCAGAATTTTCTGTCTTAATTCCGCGCGTGGTAAATCTGCCACTTTTGAGATCAGAGGAAATATTACACCACTTGTTATTTTTGCAATTATTTGTTGAGGAATAAGAGCAAAAGTTAGGGCTATTACATAAATACCTAATGCTTCAAAAGAGAGCAATTTCGCCAAAATAATTTGATCCGCCTGCATTCCTATAAAAGTTGCAGCTGTTGAGAGAAAAATCCAGCGACTAAAAGCAAAAATCTCTTTAATTATTTCTAAGTTCCAAGTAAATTTATTAGAATAATTGTTAATTAAAAAATGACTTTTAACCACTCTCAATAAACTAGTAACCAGATTGCCTGCAACTAATGCCCAAATACTAGGACTTAGCCGAGCCCAAATTAACATTACTATTAGTCCAACAATCTGAATACTAATCTCAAAGAAAGTAAGTTTCTTAATATTAATATCTCGATTAAGTGTAAAAATAGCTGTAGAATTAAACCCGTCAATAATTGCCGTTAAACCAACTATAGGAATTAACCAGATAAGTTGTGTTTCATTGTATAAAGTGGAGATAGGTACAGCAATAAGTAGACTGCCTAGCCAAAGGATAACCCCCCGAATAACTTGTAGAGTCCAAGCAGTATTTAAAAAGACAGGATCATTACCGCGAGGACTATGAATAATATTAGGCCCGATACCTAGATCAGAAAAAAGATTGAGACCTATCAAAAAGGTATTAACTAGAGACATCAACCCGAACATTTCGGGAACTAGCAACCGTGTTAAAATCAGGTTTGAAATGAGTCTGAGCGTCTGACTCGCTCCATAGCCCGCAAAACCCCAAAACGCCCCACTAAATGCTAATTTTCTAAGAGATGACATAGGTAGTTAAGAAAAAATATGTCTTTATTTTCTCGCTCAATATTAGTGATTACTCTAATGCTAACCGCCTCTTCTAGAGTAAAAGCAGAAAATCAACCATCTTGGGGACTTAGTGCAACAGACTTAATCTCTGGGGATCAACCACAGGCGACTTTAGAAGCAAGAGAAAGGCAAAAAAAAGAAACGCTCTCTTGGTTACGTCCTGATCGTTATGACTTGCAACTTAATCCCCTCACAGACTCTTCAGAAAAATTCTGGCGAGAAGTTCTCTGGGCAATAGCCTTACAAGGAGCGCTTGATCCAAAGATTGAGGAGACATTGAGTCAGATCATAGCACTTGCTGTAACTAGTGAAAGCACGCCCAATGAACCGATTGTCAAAAGAGCTTTGCAAGTAGCCACAGGGATCTATCTAGCTAATGAAACTGAACCTTCAACAATCCTCAAAGAGCGTTTCTTACAAATTATTGAGAAGAGTCCTGATCCCCGATGGGTAGCAATGGCTTTAAGTGCACTTGTAACCAAAGAACCTCGCTCTAATAATGTCAGTGATTGGCTTAATACCGTTAATCTGCGGTTTCCCAAGCCACAAAATACCCTCTTAGAAACCACCCTAAAAGACATTCAAGCCCAAATTGACTATATAACCATACCACCCCTAACAGACCTCTTAAATTGGCAAATTGCCCCCAATCAAGCTCAAATCTATGTCTTCTGTCGTCCTGATCGCAGGCTTCTTTGTTTAGCTGTCCTTAAAGACCAGACGGGGCGCTTTGTTTATCAAAGAAAAGATTTATGGTCACTGCCTTTACTAACCCGTTCATTACATGGTTTACGTTCCCAATTTGAATATGGTCAAAGTCCTAGTGGAATTTACCGTATAGAAGGAATTATGCCGCGTTCAGAGAGTACCTATTTTAGAGCTTATGGGCAGTTTCCCCTAGTGAAAGTCTTTTTACCCTCAGAGTCAGGTAGTCAAACTCTACCTAATCAACTGAATAAATATCAAACTTTGCTGCCGCCTTCTTGGCGGGGTTATTTTCCCACAGAACAGACTTTTTGGGCTGGTCAGCTTGGACGAGGACTGATCCGCATTCATGGAACAGGTGAGGGACTGGACTTTTTTGCTTCTGCAAGTGATCGTGTTGATAGCTATGGTTGGAACCCCGCCCTTGGCTGTCTCTCGGCTGCTGAAGTTTACGATCAAAATGGAAGACTGGAAAAAGCTGATATGCCAAAAGTACTAAGGGCTATTTCTCAAGCAGCTAGCGGCCGCATAGAAGGTTATATGATTCTGGTAGAAATACCCAGCGAGACTAAAAAACCTGTGACAGTTGAAGAAATACAATCTTTAATTCAGGATTCGGCTGATAATAGCCAAATTATAAAAGTTGAGCCTAACCAGTAACTTTCAGGCAAAAGTCCAGAAGGACTTAAAAGTTCTATGCTACCATTCATCCCCTCTAACAAGTCTTTGACTATGGCCAGTCCCAATCCACTCCCAGGTATGTCTCCTTGAGCTTGTCTACCTCGATAATGACGTTCAAAGACGTGAATTTGCTCTTCAGGTGGAATGCCATAACCACTATCGCTGATCGAAATCTTGACCCAATTGCCCTGCTCTTCTGCAGTTATTAAGATTTTTCCAGCTGCCTGAGTATACTTTAGAGCATTGTCAATCAGATTGCTGAGAACTTCTGTTAAAGCTTGAGCATTGGCTCTGATCTGGGGTAGGTTTTGGGGTATTTTGATTTCTAACTCTAACTCTTTTTCTTGAGTAATCAATTGAGCTGAGTTAATCAAAGGCTCAAGGATTGTTTTAAGAGAGAGACTTTCTAAGGTCAATTTTCCAGTTTCTGCTAACAAAAACAAAGAAGAGCGATCCGAATGGATAGATAATTCGTCTGTTGCTTGAGGTAACTCTTTTAATAGTTCTCCTAGTCGCTCACTTTCTCTCAAAATTGCTTTGATCGTTGACTCATTATTATCTTGCGGTAGCAATTTTCTGATCAGTAGCTTAGCAAAAGTTCTTAATGCTGTGACAGGGTTCCTGAGTTGATGTAGTAGGTCATCTAGATATTGTTGTTGATTTTGCCTTTGACTTTGCAATTGACTCACTTTAAGTCTCAGTTCGCTGCAATCTTGGTCACTTCTTCTAGCTATAGATATTACTTCGGCTGTAGCTTCAAGCTGGGTTAATTCTTCAGGTAACCAAGTTTCTTCACTGCGCACTACTACAAGTAGTCCAATTACTTCTGTTTGATCTAATAGGGGTAAGATCATTTGTTGTGGCAGTGTTGAAGGTAGATCTTCTTGGGCAGATTTTAGATATTTTGTTCGGTCTGTAACTACGGGTTCTAAACTTTCCCAAAGGCTTTGTTCTCTGCTTGCTTGTGGATAAATAATTATCGGAATAAGTTGTGTCGGTCTATTTGAGCTTCTTTGCGTTAAATAGATCCCTCCCCAATCCATTTTTAGACTTTTACTTAAGCTGAGCATTTGCGCCCTACACAGAGCAGTAAAATCTGCACTCGGTGAAGTAAAATAATCATCTGAGATAGGAGGAATGTTTTCTCCCTCATACATTCCTTCTCCCCTATCTAGGTAAGTCATTTTGCCTCTCCCTTTCTTTTTTGTAACAATTTTTTACAGGATTTTAATTTTTATATACTGCTTTTAGTCTTTTTTCGTTAGACTATGCTTATGCTAACTTGATTTCGGTCTTCTCTGGGTTTTCTTAAAAAGGCTTGATTTCTTAAGAAAAAACTGATATGATCTCTACGATTTTTGTAACTAACATTACAGCAATTAGCCGAAAAAAGGAGGTAATTGGGTTGGCCAGAAAACGGAAACGCAAGAGTCGC
>CASBQB010000182.1 GCA_949127655.1 Chroococcales cyanobacterium PMM_0086
TACAAGAATATTTAGTCTGGCGAGTAGAAGATCATCAGTTAGATTGGTTTAGGTTAGTTGAGGGTAAATATCATCAACTAGAAGTCAATAGTGAGGGGATTATTTGTTCTGAGATTTTCTCTGGATTATGGTTAGATACAGCAGCTTTATTATCTGGTAATTTAGCTCAAGTTTTGGCAGTTTTACAGAAAGGATTATCATCTTTGGAACATCAGCTTTTTCTTGAGAAGATGTCAGTAGAGAGATAAGGTTTTATTTATAGCAGCTTTTTTATTACTCATCAGGTTTTGTCTTGTCTGTCAAATTACATTCAACTGTAACCTTAAGATTGCTCTTAGCTGTACCTTTAGTTATATAAGGAACTCCCATTTCACCACCAATTTCAAGACCAAACTCTAAAGTTACTTTGCTAATTTCAGCAACGGCAACCTTCTTAAAAGCAGCTAAAGTATAACTAGTGTATGTAAAGATTGTGCTTTGAAAGTCCTGAAAATTAGTTTTAAAATCTTCTCTCAATCCTCTAGTAACGGGTGATTGTTCTTCGTTATCAGTTAGAGTCGTGGAGGTAACCTTAACATCTTCAGTTACTTCAATATAAATAACTGTATCATCATCAATATGAATAGGTGTAAGTTTGACAGACATAGAGGTTTTCTGTATCTAGGTAGTGGTAATTTTTACACTATAATACTTTAAAACCCTAAACTCTACAAGTTATGAGTCGAGATGCGCTAGTCGTTGGTATTAGTAATTATACTCATCTAAACCCTTTGGGAGAAGTTCCAGCTAATGATGCAGAAGCAATTGCTCAGATATTAGAATCAGGTTCATCTCCATTTAAGGTTACAAGACTTCCAGCAGTTATAGACAACACCAATGATGCACTCAAAACAGGAGTAAAAACAAAGGTTTTGTTAAATCAATTAGAAACTGCTCTTGAGCAATTATTTAACCCAGAAGGTAAAAATCATCCCGATACAGCACTGTTTTACTTTTCAGGACATGGTATATATAAAAAAGAACGTGGTTATTTAGCAACTAGTGATACTGACCCGAATGGAAATGACTGTGGTTATCGACTAACAGATCTTTTAGAGCTAGTAGTTAAGAAAAGTCCCATCAAGCGACAGATAATCTGGTTAGACTGTTGTAATAGCGGTAGTCTAATAGTTCTTAATGGAGACCAAAATGGTTATAGTCGTTGCTTTGTAACTTCTTCAAGAGAACATGAAGAGGCTTTTCAACTAGCTAGCGGCTCTCATGGAGTACTGACTGATGCAATCCTCAAAGGTCTTGAGCAAGAACAGGGGGGTGATTGTATCGATACATTGTCGCTCTGTGCCTATATTAACCGACACCTAAGAGACGTTGATAAAACCTATCCTCAAAGGCCATTATTTTTGAATGTTGGGGAACCTCTCGATCTCATTTACAGAAAAGATGATATTCACTTTCATACTATAATCTACTTAAATCGTTACTAGGTAATAATTACAGCTATTTTAACACACTCAAAAATAGTCATCTTGATTTAACGTACTCAATGAAAAATAGTCTGTTTTGAGTCTTTAAAGTTTAGCTGATACCCCCTATAAACCCGAATTTTTGAGTTACAATAGTCCCAAAGTAGACTAAAAAGGTATGCTCAATAACATCTCTGTATCTATAGATAACGATCACGGTAAAATTAGACTGCGTATTAAAAAACCCTCAGGTGAAAGGTTATCTCTCTCTTTACGACTTCCCTACAATGAGCAGTATCTCAACTATGCTAAGTCCATAAAATATAAACTTATTGCCGCTGGTCTAGATGGTCGCTTTGATGAGGTTTTCACTCAATATAAGTCTAATCAACCAAGAACTCTATCTATCACTGAAATATCTGTTCCTCTTCTATTTGAGGCGTTCTTAAAACAAAAGCAGAAGGAAAATTTAGCTTCTAATTCTCTGACTATCTATAAAAATGTCCTCTCACATCTAAAAGCTAATTTGAATGTTCCTGCCAACAAGATAACTACTCCAAAGGTAGAACAGTTTATTGCTTGTTTGTCTGCTAAAAATGAGTCTAGCACTGTTATTTGCTATTGTAGCAGGCTTAAAGCTTGTTGGAAATGGGCGAAAAAAGCAGGTTACAAAGTTGCAGATCCTTCTCCTTGGGATGAAATTATTCTTAAAAAAGTAGAACCTAAACAAACTATAGATCCTTTTTCTACTCTTGAAGTTACTCGGATCATCGAAGGCTTCAATAAGTCTCCTAAGTTTGCCCATTATCTAGATTATGTAATCTTTCTCTTTAATGTAGGCTGTCGTCCTGGTGAAGCTGCAGGTCTTAAATGGAAGCACGTATCTAAGGATTTAAAGTCTATCTGGATAGGTGAAAGCGTTAGTCAAGGTGAAAGACGCGCAACTAAAACTAATCAATCTAGAACTGTTTATCTTAGTCCTAAGATTCAGGAACTTCTCAAAAAACGTCATAAAAATCAGGATGAAAACTTGGTTTTTCCTTCAATTGATGGTAAGGAAGTTGATGATCGTTATTTTAGACTTCAGATCTGGATACCTGTTTTAAAGTCGGTAGGTATTCCCTATAAAAAGCCCTATTCCACCCGTCATACTGCTATTTCTCATAATCTTTCACAAGGTAATGATCCTTTTTTTGTCGCTCGCCAAGCAGGACATGATTATCAAGTGATGATCTCACACTACGCTTCTTATATACCTCAAGGTCAAACTTTTGTGGAGTTGTAATTTATGCGTCCGGTTAACTTTCCTTTGCATTCTGCTTACTATCTTCATTACGATTGCCCTGAACGAGATATTGGTAACTATCATTTTTTTCGAGGTGAGCGCTATCCTACGCCTTGGTCTTTTGATTACAATTACCTCGATGAACTTAGAGCTATTTTTTTGCGAATGGCTATCTATCATCTAGGTGAAACAACCACAATAAAAAATCAATCAACTCAATTAGACTTAAAGCTAGTAATATATCTAGCTATCTTAATCAAAGAATTTGACTATCAAACTTCTATCTCTTATAAAGACATCCCTCACCCTCTTGAACAAATGTCCCAAGTTAAAAGAACATTTGCTATTAAGCCTCCATCACAACATACCATTAACTGTGAGATTAATCTCTGGCTCAAAGTATGGATGTGTCTAGAAAGTGTTTCTCTTGAAGGTATCCCCATCTATATAGCTTTTGTTGAAATAGTTCTAGAACTACAGTTAGTTCTGCTTGCTTTCGCCAAAGTTGAAGGTAATCCTAAAAATGCCAGTATAGACATTCTGAATGCTCAAAGACAAAAAATAAATAGGTTACTTGGCAATAAAAATACTAATCCTTTTAGTCAAGCTAAGTCTCCTTATACTTATTTATTCATCAAGCGATGTATTGAATTAATGTTAGCTGAGGATCAAAAGAATAAAGATAAGACTAAAGGATCATTTACCAAAGAACTCTATATGCCAATGGTTAAAGCCCGTATGAAGTTAGTGCAATCCATGATCAACAGTAGACTTAGTAGATATGTTCAATCTCCTGATGGCAGAATAGTCAAGCTTGGCAAAACTGGACGGCGTATCGAAAAGAAATAACCTAAATAGTTTTCCTGATTTTCTAGATCACAACCCTCAGAAGTGACTTTAATCCACTTCTGGTAAGGGTTTCAACAATATGTACCTTTTTCATCGGTGCTCAAAAAAGCCCTTTATAGTGGTATATATCACCCAAAATACTACTTAAAGAACATGAATGACTTTGTCGGAACGACTCAACTTAAACAGGCTGTATCAGTAGGCAAAAATACTTTAATTAGATTAAGAGAAGAACAACAATTACTAGAGGGGATTCATTTTGTAAGAATACCTGGAGGACGTAAATTACTCTGGAATCTAGAACTAGTCAAAGATTTTCTTATGACTGGTGGAGGAATATCTCATCAACAAGCAATAGAAGCCTATCTTCACTCTCTACCATCCAATCAACCTAAGAAAGTTGGTCGGAAAAGAGGGTAAAAAAAAGGATTGAGCCTTTCTAGTTTTGGGATTGCTCAAGAGAGTGTTTTAAGCTTATAAGTCAATCTTCAACAACTATCAAAGCACAACCCCAACATAACTACTTTTAGCTTATAACACTTTCTCAGACTTTTCAAAACTAAAAAGGGCTTCCCTAAAAATTACTTAAGGAAAACCCACGATGTTCTATCAATATTATACCACTAAACTGCACCGCTTAGTTCAGTTAGCTAGCGAGGTACAAGCATATGTCTAACTGGATGAGATCGAGTAAATTTAATCCCTGTCCGGTTTGTGCTCGTGTAAAAGACTCGGATTGTTCCTGGACCTCCGATGATGAGGTCTGCTTGTGCCACACCAAAGGGAAAGACCCCCAAAGCGTACCAGATCAAGTAGACGACTTCCATTTCACAGGAAAGATAAAAGACAACGGTTTTGGACTTGACGTTGCAGTTTACATCAATAAAAAAGATGTCAAGTTAATCGACCACATACCAGGCAGTAAAAAAACCATAACCCCTATCAAGAAGATGCAGAACACCGAAAAGATCACTCAGGTAGATTTAGTTAAGATTGATTTACCCCTTGTTGTAGAGGAGAGTCTTACTCCATATTTACAGAAGACTTTTGGTAAATCTCTATATGGTAAAAACATTACAACAGTACTCAAGTATCAATACTCTAATACTCAATTTGTCTATCGTCTTGAATATGAAGAGGGAGGAGAAAGAAAGAAAACTTTTCGACAAGTTCATCTAAATGATGATGGTCAGATAATACCGACTAAAGGAGATTTACCTTGGCCTGCCTATCTTTTAAAGGCAATAGCTGACCATATTTATGTAAGAGATTATTTACTAGCTGCTGAAGGTGAGGGATGTGTCGAAGCTATACTTAAACTTAAGCTAGCTTGTACCACCTTACAGGGAAGCAATTGGAATCCTCAAGGGCTAATTGATTCAGGTTTACTAAGCACCTTACTAGAAAAAGAATCAGGTTTAATTTATTTTGTCGATAATGATGAAGAAGGAAGGAAGAAAGGAAAGTTTTTAAAAACCCAATGCACCCAAAAAGGACTAAAATGTCACTTAATTAACATGAGGGATATTGGTTGGGCTGATGCACCTGATAAAGCCGATATTAAGGATTTTTTGAACAATCATCCAGAGATGACAGGTGATGATTTAGCCGCTCTTCTTCTTCAGGTTATTAGTCGGAAACAAGAAGAGATAGTTATAGATAGCATACTTGATAGCTATAATACAGCATCAGAAAATAACCAGATAGATAGCGTACCTGATACCTATACTCCTATCTCGGAAATTACCCAAAGAGTTTGTCATGATCTCTATAGTGACAGTCCTTGGATCTATGTATATGGAAACCTCTATCAATGGGTAGGGACTCATTATGAATTGAGAAAAACAGTAATTGAGGAGAAAAGGATCAGAGATTACTTGAATAATTTCTCAGTAGAAAAAGATGACAAAGTTCGTTATCCCTTTGCTAATCCTGCTTCTGTTAAAAAGTGTTTAGATTGGGTGAAGTTAACCTATGGAGTACCATCCGAGCAGATTAACCCCCCTGGAGTCAACTGTTTAAATGGGATTGTGCGGATCAAGTGGATAGGACGTAGACCATCTTGGGAATTGATACCCCATTCACCGGATCAATATTACAACTACGCTCCTACTTTTAACTATAATCCAAAAGCAGATCCGACTGATTGTCAAAGATTATTAGAAGCATTAGAACCAAAAGAAAGGACTATCTTTTTAAAAACTGTAGCAGCTTCTTTAGACCTATTGACTGTTAGAAAGTATTGGGGAAGATTGATCAGAGCTTTATTATGTCAAGGAGAAGGATCTAACGGAAAAGATGCGATCAGAGAATGTGTGTCTTTGTTACACGGTAACGCTATGACTGCGGTTACTTTGAGTGATTTTCGTAGTTATGATGAAGGTCGTAAATTTCCTCTTGCAAGATTGGTGTCATCTCGGTTTAACTGGTCTAGTGAGAACATCCACTATGGAAAACTAGATCAACTTCAAAGTCTAAAGGCTGCTATCACGGGTGACAAGTTGTCTTGTGAACCAAAAAACAAGGATGAAGAGGAATTCATTCCCAAATGTCCTTTTATCTTCAACTGTAATGAACCTCCTAAAGTACAAGGGCATCAGGAAGCTTTTAACTCTCGTTACGCTATATTAAGGTTCTTAAAGACTTTCAAAATCAATGCTAATACGGCTGCTGGAGAACTAGAAGCAGATCCTAGATTTAAGTATGATCCAGATTTTTTAAATACTAACGTGATGCCAGCTTTCTTAAACATGGTATTAGAAGCCCTTGTTAGCTTGATGGCTGATGGCATTGACTATAGCTGTACTGCCCAGGCGATGGAACAAATTAGAGCAGAATCTAACCATTTATATCAAGCTTGTAAAGACCTTGGATTAGTTGCTGCTAAAGGAGAAGAGATACCCATTGCAGAGGTTTATAAACCTTTACTTGATTGGTATGTTCAACAGGGTTATGTGGAAAAAGAAGAGAACGACAAAGGTAAGGTTAAGTTAGTTTGGAATTCCGATATAGACAACCGTGACAAACCAATCAAAGCATCTAACCGACTAGCAGCAGCACTAAAAACAGTCTTTGGTAATGGGATTAAAACTAAACAAGGACACGCTAGAACCACTTATCTAGTCGGGGTTAAGTTTAATTTTTCTCCAGAAAATCAAAAAGATCCAGAAATTTCAATCGATCTACACCAAAAACCTCTAGAACCTGCTCCTATTAACGATTCTAGCCATCAAATCGATCTTCATCATCATCTTCACCATAATACAGACCATCAACAGGTAGAACCATTACAGGTTAATGAGCATAGCTTGGTGAATCAAAATGAGATTGATATACACCACGATGTTCACCCCCAACCTGTTGAGGGAAGATTAGATAAGTTAATTGAACCCTATCCCGAAGTAGGTGACACAGTCGAGGTTCTTGACGGTTTTACTAACATTAATGGGTACTTCGTTGAGAACGTTTATACTCAGTATGTGGGTAAACAACTTAAAGTCGTATCTAAAAGACAAGATTACACAGCTTTATTCTTGATGTGTGAAGATTCGGAGGGAATTAAAACGGAAATACCAGCAGAATTCCTTAAGACGGTAGCTTAATTAATTTCTTCACTAGGGTGTATTGTAAATAATCACTCAAAATATAGACCTATCTAGTCAAATATCGTAAAAAAGACTAGTTTTAGGATACAATAACAAGCGAGAGGTCACTGATTTCAAACCTAACTCAATAAAAAA
>CASBQB010000183.1 GCA_949127655.1 Chroococcales cyanobacterium PMM_0086
TAAGATATAGGCACTAGTCATAAAGAATTAGCCTATCTAAGTAAATTGTTGACTGAGATTAACCGGGTTATGCACAGTGATTTTTTTCTTTTGAATAGAGATCATATTTTCAGTCCGCAAGTCACCTAAAAGGCGAGTCACTGTGACGCGGGTTGAACCTATTGCTTCAGCAATTGCTTGATGAGATAATTTTAAATCAATACGAATGCCCTCATTAGTTGGCACACCAAAATCTCGACAAAGAATCAGCAAAAAACTAACTAAGCGTGATCCCATATCTCGATGTGCTAGTGTTTCAATCATCATCTCAGTTTGTAAAATACGAGAGGAGAGACTCTGTAACATCAACATAGATAAATCAGGATTATTCTTGAGAGACTGTTCTACCTGTTCTATGGGGGCTGATAATAATTCTACTGGGGTGAAAGCAACCGCATGATAAAAACGATCAGACTTTTGGCCTATAACTAAAGATAGAATGCCAAAGACACTATTTTCCCTGAGTAAGGCTACTGTAATTTCCTCTCCAGCCTCATAGACACGAGATAGCTTAACGGCACCCTTAAGGAGAAAATAGACCCGTTCAGCAGGATCACCTGGAAAGAAGATAGTTTTACCTCGATCAAACGTTTCTATGACCGGCGGAAAAGAACTACTTCCGATACGACGAAAAACATTAGCCAGGGGTTGATCACAGATTGAAGAGAGATCCATCACACTTTAGTATAAAGACTTAAACCTTAAAGACAATACTTTACCCCATTTAGGCAAGTTTTGGGGTCTTTTTGCTTGACAATATTCTAGGGGTCTTAAATTGACTTAACCTTTCTAATTATACCCATACCTTGACCTTATGCTTGATTTAAATGGCAAGAATGCCCTAGTTACTGGTATTGCTAATAACCGTTCTATCGCTTGGGGAATCGCCCAACAACTGCACCAAGCGGGAGCCAATTTAGGCATTACCTTCCTACCAGATGAAAAAGGGCGTTATGAGAAAAAAGTCCAAGAACTGGTTGAACCCCTCGCGCCGAGCCTTTTTGTGCCATGTGATGTACAAAATGACCAGCAGGTAAAAGAAACTTTTGCTACTGTAGCCCAAAAATGGGGACATTTAGATATTCTGATCCATTGTTTAGCCTTTGCCGATAAAGAAGGACTCTCAGGAGACTTCAGTGGAGTTTCTAGGGAAGCCTTTAGCAGAGCTTTAGAAATCAGTACCTATTCTCTAACTAATTTAGTACGTTCAGCTAAACCACTTTTACGAGAAGGAGGTAGTGTAGTAACTCTTTCTTATATAGGAGGGGTAAGAGTCATTCCCAACTATAACTTAATGGGTATTGCCAAAGCTGGACTAGAAATGAGTGTACGCTATTTGGCGGCTGAATTAGGTGAGCAGAATGTGCGAATTAATGCAATCTCTGCAGGACCTATTCGGACTTTGGCTTCTTCGGCTGTTGGGGGTATCTTAGAGATGATTCATCATGTGGAAAAAGTTGCTCCTCTGCATCGGACTGTTACCCCGACTGAGGTAGGTAATGTGGCTGCTTTTTTATGTAGTGATTTGTCCAGTGGAATGACCGGACAAATACTCTATGTTGATGGTGGTTATGAAATTATGGGTATGTGATGCAGATTGCTACCTGGAACGTTAATTCTATCCGTACTCGCACTCTGCAAGTCGTCAAATGGCTAAATCAGCATCAGGTCGATGTTCTCTGTCTACAGGAAACCAAAGTCATTGATCTAGACTTTCCTAAACAACCCTTTGAGGAGTTGGGCTATCATCTTTACTTTGCTGGACAGAAATCTTATAACGGGGTAGCTATCCTCTCACGTTTACCCCTTCTGGACGTAAAGATAGGCTTTTCTCCCATAGTAGGGGAAGAAATTACAGGTAATCTAGATGAGCAAAAAAGGGTGATTTCAGGAGTAATAGAGGGAATTCGTTTAGTTAATCTCTATGTACCAAATGGTTCTGAGATAGGCAGTGATAAGTATGAATATAAACTGCGATGGCTTTCTGTTTTAGGGCAATACCTGAAGGAACTTTTAACCCAAAGTCCTCAAGAACTCTGTATCTGTGGAGATTTTAACATTGCCCTTGAGGATCGAGATATCTATAACCCTAAAGGGAAAGATCAATTTGTGATGGCTTCTCCTGCAGAAAGATTGGCTTTACTAGATGTACTTAGTCTAGGTTTAAAAGATGCTTTTCGCAAGTTTACTGAGGATGGCGGTCATTATTCTTGGTGGGATTATCGCAATGCTGGTTTTCCTCGTAACAGAGGTTGGCGAATTGACCATATCTATCTGACTTCTGGACTCTATGAACAGACTTCTGGTTGCTTGATTGATGTAGAACCCAGAAAAGAGACCCAACCTAGTGACCATACTCCTGTTATTGTCAAGTTTTGAGAAAAATTACCATAAAAGTATTAGACTCTTGGTTAAACCTATGACGACAAAACTCTTCAGTCCACCAGATGAAATGATTCACCTGTCGGAAATTAGCTGGGGAACCTACGAAACCCTGTCGGAAGAACTCAGCAATCGCCTTCTCCGACTTACTTACAATCGTGGGAATCTAGAAATCATGGCTGCTTCCCCAGAACACGAAAGATTCAAGAAGCTAGCAGGGCGCTTTGTTGAGACAATAGCTGAAGAATTGAATATTCGTATAGAACCCTTAGGTTCAACCACTTTCAAGCGCCCTCAACTAAGTGGTACAGAACCTGATGAATGCTTTTACATTGGCAATATTGATGCTGTTCGGGGCAAAAAAAGACTGGATTTAGCCAAAGATCCTGCACCTGATCTAGTCTTAGAAATTGATATTACTAGCAGTTCTCATAATCGCCTTGAGGTTTATGCAGATTTGGGTATAGCAGAGGTTTGGATCTATAACGGGGAATCTTTGGTCATCAAGCAGTTACAAAATGGCACCTATATTACCGCCCAAACAAGTCAATTTTTTCTGAGTTTACTCATTGGAGAAATGGCTGAATTTTTACAACAATCTGAAACAATGGATTATCTTGAGTTGGTGAAAGTATTTCGGAATTGGGTGAGAAGTCAGATTGGCAAATAAGGGCATTATGATGTTTAATTATCTAATTAATTGACATGGCCACTCTGTACTCACTACATCCAGACAATCCTCAAGCTAACCGAGTTGCGAAAATCTGTCAGTCCTTGAGAGATGGGGCAATCATGCTCTATCCCACAGATACAGTCTACGCTATTGGTTGTGATCTAAGTGTCAAGTCTGCTATTGAAAGGGTCAGAAATCTCAAAAGGCTTTCTAATGAGAAGCCTTTGACCTTTTTGTGTCCATCCCTTTCTAATATTGCTACTTATTCTGCTGTGACTGATACAGCTTATCGGATAATGAAAAGATTGATTCCTGGACCTTATACGTTTTTGTTACCAGCGACTAAATTAGTGCCCCGTTTGGTAATGAACCCTAAACGGAAAACAACTGGGATCAGGGTACCAAAGAATACTATCTGTCAGTTACTTTTACAAAATCTAGGTAATCCAATTATCTCCACATCTGCACATCTGCCTGATCCCGAAGAAGATAGTTTTCCTATTGGTGCTGATCTTTATTCTCTTTTTGAGGCATTAGAGAATCAAGTAGATCTTATTATTGATGATGGTTCCTCCCTTCCAGGAGGAAAAGCTTCAACTATTATTGACCTGACTTGCGATGTTCCCACTGTCCTACGTCAAGGGTTAGGTTGGGAAGAGCTTCAAGGATGGTTTTAAACTAATGCTAGAAGAAATATTCCTCTAGCATCTCTTCGGTGAATTCTTGCTGTTTCCTAGCAATAGCATCTGGTCCTTTCATAAATTTACTGATAGTCATTTTTTTGTCTCGAAAATCCTGGACAAATTGATGAATTTCCTCAATTAAGTCTACTTGTTCCTGCAATTCTTCGATCATTGATTGGACGAAATCGATTTTTTCCTTTTTAGCTCTTCGATACTCTTTTACTAGTTCTCCTTCGGGTGTTTGCTTGAAGAGGTTGAGTTCTTGAAGTAAATGCTCATATTGCTGTTTTAATACCTGGTTCTCTCGTTCTATTATTTCACAGCGTCGGGTTAAATCGGTTTCTGAATGGGGATCAATTTGCTCTTTTGCTAAGTGTTGTCTCTCAATTTCTAGAAGTCGAGAGAGATCCCTCTCTTTGTAAGCACGGTTGAGTTCCTTCATGATCTCTGTATAGTGAGTTTGGGTTTGGGTATCAGTCACCTTGTCGGGATGAAAATTCTCTGCCAATTTCAAAAAAGTCTGACGGATGTGTCGGAATTCTTCACTGGTGCGAGAAGATGATGAGGGAATGGTTGATTCAGAACTAGATGTAGATTCACTAGTATCAGAGAAATTATCAACTTCCTCTTGATCTTCCATCTCGTCAACTTCCTCATCTTCATCCTCGTCAGTGAATCGCACGTGAATAAGTCCGCTTAATTGCAGATTAAGATAGACTTTCTCAATCTTTTTCCTTGTCTGCTTACCTAATTTACTCCCAGAGAGAATTTCAGCAAAAAGGGCATGAATTTTTTGATCAAGGACTGACATATTTTGTAAGTACGGACTGGTACGCTGAAATATTTCCGTGACTACAGAACGGATATTATCAACCAGATTATCTAGTTCTTTACGTTTTTTCTTAATTCGCTCAAGTAACCGCTGCTGTTCTGCTTCTAAAGTTCCTAGGCGCTCGTGTAGTGGGGAAATAGCTAGTGACTTTGTATTACTTATTGAGGAAGAAGGAATTTTAGAACGAGGCATATAGAGTAAACCATAAAAGTCTATTGCTCTATAATATAGCAAAAGGCAGGAGGCAGAGGGCAGGAGGCAGGAGTGAAAGGCAAGTAGAGTGTTGAGTTTAAGGGTTTTGAAGAGAGGACTAATCTTTGTGGCTACTGCTATATCTATGAATTGGAAAAGGTCATTTAGATACCTTATCTTGTATTTAAATTGTACTATTTCATGAATCAAGAGACTTCTTCTAAAGATAAAATATCTAAACAATAGGTTATATAGCCATCCTATTTTAATTGTCAAAGGTTCAGAGGCAAGATGTCTGTTTCACAAGGGTAGATTTACTCTATATTTTACCAATCATTTAGGATTGCTATAGATTAAATTAAGCTTGTCCTTTGCGCTTCATTCCAATCCCTAAAAGATAAAGATCTGGGACTTTATAGCGGATAATTTTATCGTCTGTTCCTTCATAAATTGCCAGAAGACCAACTTGTAAACCTAAATTGACGATTGCTTTATCTAATTCAGACAAATCACTAACTTTTAAAGGAGAAGAACCTATATTTTTTAGTTGTTTAACAAGGGGGTCAAGATCTGGAAATTCTTCTTTAATTAAAGCATCTAAAGCTTGCCTTGATACTTCTTCAAGGCATGAAGTTAAAGCTCTTGAGCGAATAATAGTTTTTTGATAAGGATTTCTTTTCTGCTCTTTTTGTTCCCATTCTTTTGCTGTTTTCAACAGTTGTAATAAAGCGCGAGGACTGCGGTTATCACTTCCGTCTGCTAAACGGTTCCAAACCCAATTTTTAGTAAAGGCAGATTTACCCCCTTTCATACGTTCTCCAACTAGTACATTCCAGATTTCAAATACATTAGATTCCAGCCAATAATCATCATCCTTCAATGATCCTAAAATTGAACCGACTAATTCTTTAAAAGTTGAAGAAAGCATGGCCTGTTTGATAGCAACCTGAAAGAAATTAGTTTTATTTTCCCAATTTAAAGTTACAGAACGTCCAAAAAAATGACTTTTGTTGTCAAAAATTAATTTACGCCAAATATCTTCTCTTAAAAGCACTTTAAATTTTAGATGTTGTAAACTATCCCCAATACTTAGCACTAAAGACAATAATTCTTCAATAGCTTTAGTGCGTCTTGAGCGATCTGTTTCCGTATTGCCAAATCCTGTATCTAACCCATCAAATAACAAAATAGTTTCAGTTTTTGTTCCCTTATCTATACCTTGTAACCAGTCTCTTGCTAGAAGTCCAAGTTGTTTGACAGTTAGCATCTTTTCAAGACACTTAAAAACTTGTAATTCTGTTGAAGGGTTATCTCTTAAAAATTCAGCTAAGGATTCTTCTGGTAAAATTTGTTTTTCTGTTTTTTCTGCCCATAGGGCAGTTTGAGAAAAATAGTAAGCTAGACAAATCTGTATTGTCCAAAATTCACGCCAACTAACTTCTTGCGCTATTAAGATTTCTTCAATAGCTTTGAATCCATCAGAAGAAGGTACCCAAAAATTTTGTTTTTTTAAAGGTTCTGGAGATATAACAACTATAGAAGGTCTTTTAATAGCTTCGCTAATTTGTCGAAAAATTGCTGTCTTTCCTGTTCCTTTTCGCCCTAAGACTAGAGGAGTATTAGGCTGCAAAGCTTTTTGAACTAATTCAGTTGTAATATAAGTATCAAGAAAATTTGCTTGATATTCAGCAGTTCCAGGCGAAAATTCTAATTCATCTAAAATCTTTGACTTCAACTCTGCTGTCAAATTCAAATTAATTGTCTTTTCTAAATGTTGCTCACTACGAGTTGGTAAAAAGAGTTCTATCCATTCAGCAACTGGGTTAAAATCTTGCCAAATATCTCGCTCACTGGAAATTTGATCTGAGGTAGCAATCACTTCTCGATAGGGTATAAAATGAGTAATTTCTTCTGTAATAATTTTCTGTTCTTGTGGACGTTTTTCTTGGAGTTCAGAAAGCCATTGACTAATCCATTCCAACCCACGATGCTGATATTTTTCGATTACTTCTGGAGCTTTAGAAGCTGGAATAGGAGAGATTAAAAATCTAGGTTCTGGAGTCAATCGTTTTTCTGGTCTCATGGTCTTCGATGCTAATAAAGCTCTTACTAAAGCTTCAGTTCCGGTTTTTGATTGAGGATGAGGAAAAAAGACAATAATAGCTAAGTCAGCTAAATCAAAAAGTAATGGACCATTTAAAGGAGTAATCCCTGTTCTAGCATCGAGTAAAATTACATCTGGTTTGAAGGAAAGCTTATGGGAGAGATTGTCAATTAAATCGTGTAGAGGGTTTTTTTCTTCACGATACCAGTTACTTGGATCAATTAAATTAAGCCAGCTAGCATAATTAGCATTAGGTAAACCGGCAGGCAAACAATATAGTTCATCAGTTTCAGAAATTCTAATAATATGATCTTGAATATTAGGTTGATTACCTTGGTCAAGCTCTAATAGTATAGATAAAAGTCCTTGTCCTTCTTTAATTTCTGCTTCTTTGTTAAATAATGCAGTTAATCCAGGAGCTTCTAAATCCATATCTACACATAGAACTGTATATCCCTTTTTAGCCAAGATTCTTGCTGTATAGGCTAAAGCAGTTGAACGCCCTACTCCACCTCTTAAGGAATAGAAGGTAGTAATGATGGGCAATTTTAAGTCATCATCCAAGTCAGAAGGAAAAACAACTTCCTCAGGAAGTTTGGAACTAAGTTCTAGAGCCTCTGGCCATAAAGGAAGATTCTCTAGAGTAGAATCTAGAGGGAGAACACCTGCCCATTCTTTTTCTTCAGGTGTAAGTAAGTATAATAATTGAATATCAATATTTTCTAATCCTTCTAGAACGATTTCTTTTCTTTGAGAATCCGATTTTCCCTTAAATCCTGAAGAAACCACCGCTATCCGCCAACCATTAAAGGGATCGCTTTGAACTCGAATATCTTCTAAAGAAACTTTTGCTTGCGATATATTATCGGTAATTTTTTGCTTAATTACTGCCCTACGGGCAGAAAAATCAGACTGATTCATAACTTTTTACGCTCGTTTAGCTCGGCTAACTTGTGTCTGTATCCAACCGTTTAACTGTTTTGCCCCTTCCATAAGTTCTTTTATCTCTAATCCTAAGCTAACTCGAAGAGAAGTTTCATAACGATAACTTGTATCCCATTTTTCTAAAAAAAAAGTTTTTGTACCATTATTATCTCTTATGTCAGAAAGCCTATACCCAGAATCTCCCCATAAATTCTTGAGATTATGGCCTCGAGATCCACTTAGAGGAAAGGGAATACCTTTCTTTTGTAACAACGCTTTGAGACTGCACTCGATAGCATAACCTATCATATATACTGAACCTACGGAATTAGGATCATTTTTGCAGATTGCTTCTGCATCAATTGCACGCTTGTTAGCAACAGATAACCATTCTTGAGCAGTATACGGACTCATTACTATATTAAGACAACTTCATAAGATTCTTTAAGTATAGGTTCTCAATCTAATTGTAAGTTTTGTACCCTTTGGGCGGCTACGCCTACATCTTGATAGAGCGCAATAATGGCATGAAGTCCATCAACTAAATAATGGAGAGTAAAATCATGTATATTTTATAACCTTAGACCTCACTAATATACAACAAATCAAGTATTTACTTCTTTTTTAGGCGATAAGTAGCAGCCTTTTTAAGGAGAGACTGGGCAAAAGTTACCGCATCCTCTGCAGAATGACCACCCGTCAATTGAGCCAATTCCTCACATCTAGTCTGATGAGTTTCTAACTGAGTTACTCTAACTACAGTACGTTCGGTTAATTCCTCCTCAATACTCTGTTTAGAAACCCGAAAATGAGCATCAGCCATAGCAGCAATTAAAGGTTGATGAGTGACACAGAGAACTTGATGTTTTTGAGAGAGTTGGTGTAATTTTAGGGCAATAGCTTGAGCTACTTTACCTGATACTCCTGCATCAATCTCATCAAAAATCAAAATATGAGATCCATTCTGATACTGAGCAAAACAGGCTTTAAGAGCCAATAGAAAGCGGCTCATTTCCCCACCAGAAGCAATCACAGAAAGAGGTTGTATCTTTTCTCCTGCATTGGGACTAAAGTAAAAAGCAACCTGTTCAGCGCCCAAACTAGTAGGAGAAGAGGGGGTTAATTGACAGGAAAAAATAACCTTATCCATTGCTAGGGGTTTCAATTCCTTAACTAAATGTTGCTCTAATTTCCAAGCTGTTTGTTGTCTGAATTGTCCAAGGAGATGACATTCTTTCTCTAAGATAGTAGCAGAATCTTCTTTTTCTTTTTCTAGTTCCTCTAAAGACTTCTCCTCGGTAGTCAGGGAGGTAAGTTCTGTTTGCACACTTTCATATTGATTGATTGCTTCAGCTAGAGTTGGTCCATACTTACGACAAATTCTTTTAAGTAATCGAATTCTTTCTTCTACCTCTTGTAAATGCTCTGGATCTGCCTCTAATCTATCTCCATAAGCACTTACTTGATGTCCTGCTTCCACTACTTGATTGAGAGCAGACTGTATAATCTCTGAAATAGACTCTATTTGTGTGTCATATTTAGACATCTCCAATAAAAGAGAGTCAACCTGTCCTAGAAGATCCGTAACAGTAGGATGATCGTGATCACTTTGATAGAGCAACTGATAGACACGATAACTCAACTGTTGCAAGTCAACCACATGAGAAAGACGCTCACTTTCCTGTTCTAGAAGTTCTAACTCATCAGGAGTAGATAATTGAGCTAATTCTAGTTCTTGTAATTGAAATTGCAGTAAATCTAAACGCTGTAGACGTTCTTTCTGAGATTGAAGATAGCGACTGAGATGCTTATCTGCTTCTTGGTATCTTTGATAGGCATTAAAAACAAGACTACGTTCATTGAATATCTCCTCACCTCCATAAAGATCTAAAAGCTCTCTTTGCACATTACTATTCATCAATTGAACCGTCTGTCCTTGGGCTGTAATTTCTATTAAATGCTCCCTTAGTCCCATTAATAGGTGACGGTTAATTAAGACTCCATTGACTCTAGAACGGGATCTTAAAGAACTGCCAACTAATTGAAACTCTCGACTTGAGATGACATATCCTGCTTCTAGAGGTTCAATTTGCTGTTCAACTAACCAACCTTCTAATTCTGGTGTAATTTGAAATGTTGCTTCAATTAGTCCCTGTTGGGTTCCTTGACGGAGAGAACGCGGGTTAATCTTACCCCCCAAGACCAGATCTATAGCATCTAGAATAATTGATTTACCAGCACCCGTTTCTCCAGTCAAAACATTCAGACCGGAGTTAAATTCCAGTTCTAAATGATCAATCAGAGCAAAATTTTTAATCCGCAACAGGGACAACATTAGGACAAATTAAAATTGATTAAGAAAACGTAGGTCACTACTGTACAGACGACGAATATCATCTATCTGATGGAGAACCATCGCAAAGCGTTCTACACCGAAACCTGCAGCAAACCCTGTGTATATTTCTGGATCATAGCCTACTGTTTTTAAAACATTAGGGTCAACCATACCACAACCTAAGACCTCTAACCATTTACCCTTCCATTGGATATCAACTTCAGCAGAAGGTTCAGTAAAGGGAAAATAACTGGCCCGAAAACGAATAGGCAGATCCTCGCCAAACATTTGTGAGATAAAGGCTTTAATAGTTCCCCTTAAGTGGGCAAAAGAAATGCCTTGAGCGACTAAGAGAATTTCTACCTGATGGAAGACTGCAGAATGGGTGGCATCTACAGTATCCCGCCGATAAACCCGACCTGGTGCCACAATTTTAATGGGGGGTTGCTGCTTTTCCATGTAGCGAATTTGCACAGGAGAAGTATGAGTACGCAAAAGACGACCATCAGAGAAGAAGAAGGTGTCCTGCATATCTCTAGCTGGATGATCTGGGGGGATATTTAAGGCTTCAAAATTATAGTAGTCTGTTTCTACTTGTGGTCCTGTCGCTACTGTATAGCCCAAGCCAACAAATATATCTAAAATCTTGTCAATTGTACCATTGAGGGGGTGAATATGTCCTAGAGGACGACCCACGCCTGGCATAGTCACATCCAGGGTTTCTGCGGCTAGCTGGGCTTCTATCTTAGCTAGTTGTAAATCATTACGTTTTTGATCTAATTGAGCTTGTAGAGCATCTTTAACCTCATTGGACAAACTGCCAACATGGGGTCTATCCTCAACGCTTAATTTACCCATAGCGCGTAAAATTTGGGAAAGTTGACCTTTTTTACCAAAATAGAGAATACGCAGGTCTTCTAGTCCTTCTAGGGTCTTTATTTGAGCGATTGCGCTTTCTGCCTCTTGTTGGAGAGTCTCTAGTTCTGTTTCGATTTGCTTTAAAGAGGTGGTCATCTTCTAGTTCTTCTCAATGAGTCGAAAGTAATGTTTAAGTTTGGTCAAGGATTCAGGGAAGATAGAGTCAGGCCTTTTCTCTAATAGTAAATATGCTTGACACTTCATCTATAAATATTTTAATCAGTAATGATGACGGAATTTTTGCTCTAGGAGTCAGAACCTTAGCTAATACCCTCGCTGTTGCTGGCTATCAAGTTACTGTAGTCTGTCCTGATCGGGAACGTTCGGCGACTGGACATGGTTTAACTATACATACTCCTATTAGGGCCCAGGTTGTCTCCTCAATTTTTGATCCTAGGGTGACTGCTTGGTCTTGTTCGGGCACTCCTGCTGATTGTGTTAAATTCGCTTTAAGTGCTGTTGTTACCAGTCGTCCTGATTTTGTAGTAGCGGGTATTAATCATGGGGCTAATCTAGGAACTGATATACTCTATTCGGGAACTGTTTCAGCCGCTATGGAGGGTTTAATTGAGGGTATTCCGAGTATTGCTTTAAGTTTAGCTAGTTTTTCGGTGGAAGAATTTCAAGTTGCAGCCGACTTTGCTAAAAATCTGCTCCATTATTTACTTAAAAATCCTTTACCAGAAAGTACTTTATTAAACGTTAATGTTCCTGCAGTTGAGGCTGATTTGATTAAGGGGTTCAAAGTAACTCGTCAGGGGTTACGTCGCTATATAGAAAACTTTCAGAAACGGCTTGATCCTAGAGGTAAAACTTACTATTGGTTAGCTGGTGAAGTAGTAGAAGATATTCCGCAAGCTCCACATAAATCACTAGAAGTACAGATACTCACAGATGTTGAAGCTATTCGGGAAAACTATATTACTGTAACTCCTCTTCAGTATGATCTAACAGATTTCTCTATAGCTCAAGACTTACAACAGATGAACTTAGAGCAATTTTAAAAAGTCATCTTCATAAAATCATTTAGGATTGCTATATAAAGCCATGACTGAAAGTTCATCATCAACCCAAGGACATTTGATCGCCTGGATTGTGCTTTTTCTCTACGTACTATTCACCATTCTGCCCAATAGTTATAATTTAGCTGTGCAGTGGCCCTTGGTTCTACTTTGGCAAAGCTGTTATTTAGGGGGGATCATTTGGTTTCTAGGGCGACTCTGGTTATTGCGTCGTCTGACTCCTTTGGGTAAAGTCTGGGATATCATGGCTCTAACTATTCTAGTTGGGGTAACCTTATCAACCCTTTTTGCAAGGTTCAGTAATCAAGCTATTTGGAGCGCTATTCCTATTTTAGGCTGGTTAGCGACCCTCTATGTCTTAAGTCAAAGTTTAACAACTTCCCAAGGACGCTATCGTCTTCTTACTCTACAGGGGGGCTTAAGTATCGCTTTTATACTAGTTGGTTTGATTACTTGGCTTAGAGAGACTCTTTTACCTGAATTAACCCGTCTAGCTGAGATTAAAGATAAATTAGGTCTAGATCTTTCCTTTGATTTTTCCGTACTAGAGCTTCGTAATTGGGCACCTTTAGGACATCAAAATTATGTAGGAGGTTATCTTGTCTTAGCTATTCCTCTTTTAGTGGGCTTAAGTATCCTGCAAAAAGGCTGGCCACGTTTGGTTTGGATTACAGGTATATTTCTAAGCTTACTACATCTCTATACTACCAGTTCTAAAGGTGCATGGTTGGCTTTACTTATCCTGAGTATAGTAACCGTTGTTTTGCTCTTTCGAGGGAGTTTCTTGCCCCGTAGAGCCTTAATTTTAGGCAGTTTAGCCCTCTTTACTGCACTGGCTATCTTTATTTTTAGCAATAACCGTCTGAGAGATATTCTAGTTGAAATCTTCAGTGGTCGAGGTGGTTCCCAAGAACTTACTTATCGTTTAATAACTGGGGAGATAGGTTATCAGATGGGTCTCTCTAGCCCTTTAACAGGCGCAGGAATAGGTGGAGTGCCTCTTCTGTTTCAAAAATATCATCCTGTTTGGGCTGGGGCACAATCTGAACATATCTATCAATTACACAGTACTTTAACTCAACTATGGGCTGAATTAGGTATCTGGGGTCTTTTACTTTTCTTAGCTAGTTTAGCTCTTTTAGCTTATGGCTTTAGTCAGCGGACTACTCAGGGGACTGATGGAATATTATCTCTCTGTCTCTATGGCGGACTGTTTGCTTATCTTATTGTCAGTTTCACCGATTATCAATTAGATAACTTACCAATTAATGGGCTATTGTTGATTTATCTGGCTTGTCTAACTTCTAGTACTAGGGACAATGAGCAGATTTCTGACCAAAAGTTTTACCCACTTGCTGTATTTTATTCATTACTATTTATCTTAGCAGCAATGCTCATTTGGTCTTTCCCTGTACATCAAGCTTGGTTATTATCATCACAAGGTTTTAAGGCGGGGGAGCGTCAAGATTTAAAGACATTTACACAAAACTTACAGAAAGCCTATCAATTGACTCCCTGGGAACCTTATTATGCTTATCAGTTGGGTTGGAATTTAGGTAATTTAGCCTTACAAGTACCAGATAATAGGATTAGAAAACCTCTTTTAATTGAAGCTATTCGATGGTTTCAAGCGGGTATTCAAGCATCTCCTTATCTAGAATTTGGTCATAGTAATTTAGGTTGGTTATTATTGCAAGCTGAACCCAAATATGCAACAGGTTCTTTTATTAAAGCTATAGAACTCTTCCCTGCTAAAAAGGGCAATGCTTACGGATTGGGATTAAGTCTTCTGTTTAGGAAAAAACCTGAATTAGCTATTAAAGCCTTAACCTTAGAATGTTTGCGTCGTCCAGTTTTTATAACTAGTCCTATTTGGAATACTTTGGACTTAAAAATACTTTATCCCCAAGTTATCGCCGAATTACTCCAACAATATGGGCAGTTATTACAAAAATACCCTCAACCTGGAGCATTAAATACTTATCTACATCAAGTTAGAGGGGCAGTTCACTGGTGGACAGGTGACTTTTCTGCTGCAGCTAAAGACTTTCAAATATCAGGTGATCGGTTGAGTCAACTACTTTTAAAAGCCTCAAAAGGTCAATCTATTCAAAGTGAAATCAACTCAATAAACTTACCAATTGCTCAATTGACTCTGCAAGCTTGGTATAATTCTAATGAAAGAATCAATCTTTTAGAAAAGGCTTGGGTAAAAATAGGTGAGGGGTTTTTATCTGAGGATCTTAAAAAGCAATTTGTCTCTAGTTTTCAAAATGTTTCTACTCTGGATCAGTGGTTAAAAGAGAAAAGTCCTATTCTGCAATATCGTAATGAGCGTCCCAATTTTGGGGTCAATAGTCGTCATATTGATGGACCTTTACCTGTTGATTTCTATATAGTTATAGAAAATGCTGTAATGACTCGTTTATTAGATACAGTATTACCTTCACCAATCTTTTTTCCTGAACTTGATCTGGCTATACAGCCAATTAGAGAACAGTGGTTGAAAGAATTAAATAACTAATGACTATTTTACTAGAAGCAGTAGTGCCTATTGCTTTGGTTGTTTTGCTTGGAGTTGTTGTTGGACGCATCCTTTTTTTGGATCAATCTACTCTTTCACAATTGATTCTCTACGTCTTCTTTCCAGCTTTAATTATTGAGGGTCTATATCGCACTAAAATTACTTTACAAAGTGCTTCAGGTATTATTTTTGGCTTTGCTTTAGTTGCTTTAGTTTTATTTATTTTACTCTGGATTATTGCCCGTCTTTTCCATATTCCCCCAGATATTTATAAAAGTCTTGTTACCTGCTGTCTTCTCTCTAATAATGGTAACTTAGGTTTACCATTAGCTACCTTTGTTTTAGGAGAAGATGGATTAACTCATTCACTCATCCATGTCATGGCTTCCAGTGTTCTGATGTTTGGTATTATGCCTCCTTTTTTAGCAGGTAAAGGTCTACAATTTGGCTTGAATTTAACCTTAAAATCCCCAGTAGTTTGGTCTATAGTAGTTGGCTTTTTAATTCATCTCTCAGGGATTAAGTTTCCTTCAGCAATAGAAATGATTATGCGTCAATTAGGTGAATCCTGTATTCCTTTGGCTTTATTATTACTAGGTATTCAACTCTGTAGAACCCCTTTTAAAATAGGAAAATATGAACTTTTAGCTACAGCAATTAAATTGTTAATCTCGCCTTTATTAGCTTGGTGGATTGGTTCTATTTTGGGTCTATCTTCTCTAGATTTACAAGTTATTATCCTACAATCTGCTATGCCTACAGCTATCAGTACAGTAGTTTTAACTACAGAATTTGGTGGTAACACTACTCTAGTTTCTCGTGTAGTTGTAGTTTCTACCCTAGCTAGTTTCTTGACTATTCCGTTTATTCTCTAAATACATAGAATCCAGATCACTATGAAATTAATCCCAATTTCTTTACACCCTAATTATTACTTGATTTAACCAATTTATTCTTTTAATAATAATGATAACTATTTTCAAAAAGAATTTTTTTTATAATCAGATACTTGTCTTACAATAGGTGATTATCATCTATTAGTAAGCCCTAGCTATGAATAAAAATAATCATTCTCATGATCACTGTTGTGGCGACCATGATACTCATAATCATTCTCAGGATGAAGTTAACTTAAAGGGGGAACTCAGTTGGTTAGGTTTAATTTTAGCGCTTTATATACCTGGCTTAATTTGGGAAGAACAATTACACAATCACTTTTATAGTATAGGTGAATATCTCCTCTTTATTGCTGCTTACTTGTTGAGTGGTTGGAATGTTTTAATGTCAGCAGGGCGTAATATTTTAAAAGGGAAAGTCTTTGATGAAAACTTTTTAATGACTATCTCAACATTAGGTGCAATAACTATTCATAAACTGCCTGAAGCTGTAGGAGTAATGTTATTTTTTAAAATAGGGGAACTGTTTCAAGATGTAGCTATTAGTAACTCTCGTCAATCAATTAAAGCACTTCTAGAAATTCGTCCAGATTCTGCTAACTTAAAAACGGAAACAGGTATTAAAATAGTTTCTCCAGAAATAGTCAAAATAGGAGAAATAATTTCAATTAAACCAGGTGAGAAGATTCCTTTAGATGGAGAGGTTATAGATGGAAATTCTTTAGTTAATACTGCAGCTTTAACAGGAGAATCAGTTCCCCATAATGTGGAGAGAGGAGAAGCAGTTTTAGCAGGTTCAATCAATCAAAGTGGCGTATTAACTGTCAGAGTAACAAGACTCTTTAATGAGTCCTCTATTGCTAAAACTCTAGATTTAGTACAGAATGCAGGGAGTAAGAAAGCCAAGACGGAAAAATTGATCACCCAGTTTGCTAAGATATATACCCCGATAGTGGTTGTTATTTCCTTATTAGTTGCTTTAATACCGCCTTTAATAATTCCTGGAGCAAATCATCTAGAATGGGTTTATCGTGCTTTGATAGTCTTAGTAATTTCTTGTCCCTGTGGACTAGTTATAAGTATTCCTTTAGGCTATTTTGGCGGGGTAGGTGGAGCCTCTAAAAAAGGAATATTGGTTAAAGGAGCAACATTTTTAGATAAAATAGCCTCACTGAAAGCAGTTGTTTTTGATAAGACAGGAACCTTAACCCAGGGAGTATTTAAGGTTACTGAGATAGTAGCTGAAAATGGCTTTACATCAGAAGAACTCTTAAAAATAGCCGCGACTACTGAACTACATTCTAATCATCCTATTGCCCAATCTATTCAACTTGCTTACAACCAACCAATAGATGAGACTACAGTTACCGATTATCAAGAAATAGCTGGACAGGGTATCAGTGCAACTGTTAATAATCAAAAAGTTTTAGCAGGTAATAGTCGTTTGATGGAGGCAGAAAATATTAATTATAAACAATCTGAAGTCATAGGAACGATCATTCATCTAGCAATAGATAACTCTTATGCAGGATATTTAGTAATTGCTGATCAGTTAAAAGATGACAGTATTATGGCTATTCAATCTTTAAGAAAACTAGGTATACAGAAGACGATTATGTTAACAGGAGATAATGAAAAAGTAGCTCAGAGAATTGCTGAAAAACTCCAAATAGATGCTTATCAAGCTGAACTTTTACCAGAAGATAAAGTAAATGCCTTTGAGTATGTGTTGCAAGAATTTAAAAACAAAGGAACAGTGGCTTTTGTTGGAGATGGTATTAATGATGCACCTGTTCTAGCTAGGGCAGATATTGGGATAGCTATGGGGGGGTTAGGTTCTGATGCAGCGATAGAAACAGCAGATATAGTGATTATGACAGATTCACCCCTGAAGGTTGCAGAAGCTGTAAAAGTTGGCAGGAAGACTAAAGAGATAGTTTGGCAGAATATTATAATGGCTCTTTCTATTAAAGCCGTTTTTATTGTTTTGGGAATCTTTGGGGTAGCTAATATGTGGGAAGCTGTCTTTGCTGATGTGGGAGTAGCTTTACTATCGATCTTAAATGCCACACGTGCCCTAAGATAAAGAAACCCCTTACTCTATGCTGTCTTTAAGAATTATAGTCAATTAAAGAGTTTTTATGCAGATTCTCGAAAATACTTCAATGAGTCTAGTTATTTACTCTCGTCCTCTCGGACTTTGGTTATTTACTACCGCTTTAGTACTTTTTGGTCCAATCACACTTCTAGTCAATCGGGATATCTTAATGCAAGAAGACGGTGAATTTTTGCTTTCTCTTGCGCCCTTTATTATTTCTTGGTTTGCTGTTGCTGGTTGGTTTTTCTTTAAAAATATGCAGACGATAACTAGCACTTTTTCTAAAGATACTCAACTATTTATTCAACAAAGACAAACATTATTAGGGCTTCGTTCTAAGCAATATACTCTTGGTGAAATAGAAGATATTTTAATCCTTGGTTCTGATGGTGAGGGTATTCCCATTAATCCGATACAAGTTTTATTGAAATCGGGTGAAAAAATCCCTGTATATTTACAGTTGGATTTTTTTAAAGCTCTCCCAACTGCGACAGAAACAGCCTCGCTTCTTCGTCAATTTCTAGAGTTAGACAAGGATTAACTCTTTCTTAAAAAGAATTGACAATCAATCGAGTAATCAGATAGAATACCCAACAAAGAGATAAAATTTAAAGATGAGTCAAACAATATTTAGTAAGATTATTAATAAGGAGATTCCTGTAGATATTATCTATGAGGATGATTTAGTTCTCGCTTTTCAAGATATCGCTCCTCAAGCACCTATCCATATTCTAGTAATTCCTAAAAAACCAATTACGAATCTTTATAGTGTCAAGACTGAGGATCAAGCCCTTTTGGGACATTTATTGTTAACTGTTAAGATGGTTGCTGAAAAAGTGGGATTAACTAACGGTTATCGGGTAGTTATCAATAATGGGAGTGATGGGGGACAAACAGTCGAACATCTACACTTACACATTTTGGGTGGACGTTCTATGCAATGGCCGCCCGGTTAAAATTAAAATAGAATAATTAACAATAGCCAATTTAGAAAATTATGAAAAAGCGAATCTCTTGGATAGTGATCGCATTGGGTGTTTTTACTAGTGTAACTCCAGGTTTGGCTCAAGAACAAGATGGCTGTTTTTTACGAGATAACAAGGGAAAGTTAATAGACTTAGGCGGTCTTTGTGGCAACAAAAAGGACTCACCGCCACAAAATAGCAGTAATACTTCAGGAAATTTTAGAATACCAATTAAGCGCCGAACGGGTGGGGTTCCGGTCATAGAGGTAACTTTTAACGGGAAACAACGCTATGAGATGGCATTTGATACAGGTGCAAGTACGATTACAATTACCCCAAAAATGGCTCAAGAGTTAAATGTTAAGCTAGAAACAAAAGCTGTTATAAGTACCGCTAACGGGGAAGTAGTAGCAGATGTAGGAAGAGTCTCCTCTGCAGCGGTTGGGGGAGTAATGCAAAAGGACTTGACTGTGATTATTGCGCCAGGAGTACCTATGGGTTTATTAGGGCAGAACTTTTTTGGGGAACATGATGTCACTATTAAAGCTAATGAGATCCTGATTAATTCTCGCAGTAAATAGCTAATAATGGTTTTGATTGAGCATTAATTCTCTGTCTTGAACTATTATACTATTTTGACACTTTGATACAATAATTCTTGTTTTAAGACATCAGCAGAAGCCTTATCATAGTCAGGTTTATCTGGTGCAATAATCCTCTTTTCTTCTTCTGTTAACCCATATAAATCAGCGACTAGCTCATTTATCCCTGCTTCCCACTCCTCCACCCCTACTCCTTTTGCATCTAGGCATCTTTGTACAAGTAAAGTAATCTCATTTTGTTCTGTTTTAGTGGGGTTAGGTATGGGTATTTGTTCAATATATTGTTTTTTATAGCGTAAGTAACCTCCACGAATTTGAGAAGTTATTGTTGTATAGAAATATAAAATAACTTTTGAGTTTAAGATACCAAGCAGGTAAAGATCATTAACTGGAATAAAAAAACAAGTTGTATCTACATAGCTCGTTGTAAGATCAAAAGTAAATTTAGCTTCTTTGGCTATATCAGGAATAATAATCTTAGGCTTTTCAAACCAATCAGTATTTTTAGGAGAAACTTGCAGTTCATACCACTTATAAGTTGCTATTGCGCGCCCACTTTTTCCATTAGGGGTTAGTTGGTCTTTGTATTGAAATAAATGTTTTTCAATGGCAGGATACTTATTAATCTCAATGCCTCTTTTTGTTATAATTAAATACAAATCTTGATAATCAACCCTCCACCTTTTTACATCTCTACCACGTAAAAGAGGTTTAATTATCTCTTGGGATGCTGCATCTTCAGCGATTAATTTATCTCTTGTAGCTTGATCAATGACAAAAGCTTCATTTAGACCTGATTTAATACCATAGTAAATCTTACCCTCAACATAGTCACCTAAAGGAGTACCTGCACTGCGTAACTTATCTAGTAACCTGAGATTTGTTGTTGATTCTAATCTCCAACCATTGGGGGTTAATTCCTTCTGTAATAGCCCAAAACTATTGCTTTTAACTAGGGGTATAAAATCATCAATGCAGTCTTTATAGTTCCAATTCATCACCGATACTTGATGATCTTCCGGCTCTTCTTTGGTCATTAAGATAATACTAGGATAGGCAATAGCTTCATCAAATACTGGAGAGTCACCAAAGTCTAGTAGATGCTGTATAGTTGTCTTTTCTGCTAAATACTTGCGTAACTTTTGCCCATAACCTGAACGAAAATATTTATTAGATGATATATAGGTTAAGTTACCTCTATCTTTAAGCAGCTTTAACCCTCTTTCATAGAAATATACATAGATGTCTGCTACTCCTGTATAACATTCATATTCTGCTTGTAATGCAGGTTTTAATTCTTTGATTTGTTCTTGTCTGACATAAGGCGGATTACCAATAATCATATCAAAACCGACAAAATCACCAGAATCATTTAATACTTCTGGAAATTCAAACCGCCATTCAAAGGCATTCTCGTAGATTTTATTATTTTTTATTTGTTCTATCTCAGTAGTAAGCTGCTCTATTTCTTTGTTTAATTTCTTTTCCTTCTGCTTTTTAGCTTGTTTTTGGGCTTCATTTTCTTCAAAAAGTACCGTTTGATTAAGTAAGTTGTAAAGCTCTCCTTTGAGTTTTTCCAGCTTCTTTACTTTTGGATCATTGTTGCCAATCTCTGTACTAAAATTATTTTTTATCTCATTGATTAACTTCTCCATATCCCGCTTTTGTTTTTTGTTATCAGGATTGCGGTAAGTTTGTATAGCATGACGATAACTGCTAATATTCGATTTACTTTTCGTTAAGGCATTCTTTAGATCTGCATCCAATGAGAAACGACTAATCAAAGAGTTACCACATTTTATATTAATATCAATATTAGGAAGGGTTTCTAGCTCAGAATAATTGCTTTCAGCTGTATAATAAGCATTTTTTAAAAGCTCAATCCAAAGTCGTAAGCGACAAATTTTAACTGAGTTTGGATTAATGTCTACACCATATAAACAGTTTTCAATGATTGTTTGTTTTTCGTGAAATAGTGCCTCTTGTATGCGCTGGCTTTCTTGGTTTTTCGGATTATATTCAAATAAGCGTCCGTCGTCATCAGTGATAATCAATTCATCGTTTACCACTTCTACATGATAGTCTCTTAATGTTTTGCCTGTCTTATCAAGTAAAATCTTGAGATCACTTTTGATGGCAATTATTTCATTGAGTGCAGAAACTAAGAAGTGTCCTGAACCCACAGCAGGATCACATATTTTCAATTCATTGATAATTTTATTGGCTGCTTTCTTGTCGGTAATTTTGTCATATAACTGCTCAATATTTTCACAATTCCAGCTATTTTCTTGATTGAATTTTTGCACTACTGCTCTGCGAATTGTTTCACGGCACATATACATGGTAATATAACCAGGTGTAAAGAAGGAACCATCTTTATAACCGTTAATCTTCTCAAAAATTAGTCCAAGAACAGCAGCATTAATTAGAGTTTTGTTCTCTTCCTGAATATCTTCTGAACCTTCACTACTAAAGTCATAGGCATTGAGAAACTCAAATAGATATTCTAAGGCATTGAGTGTACCTGTTTGTCTTTTACCGTTGCTATCTTTTAAAACGCTAGATGTAAAAATAGAAAGATTCTCATTGTCTAGGTTACTAATAACAATAGTTTGCTGTTCAATATCTGTTAGTTCAAAAAGTGAACTATTTAGATAAGGAACATTGGGAAATAGCTGTTTTATACTTCCGCTCCTTTCGTCTTGTTTTCGAGCTAATACGCTAAAGAAAAGGCTATTCAAATCATTATAAGTCTTTACCTTTTCTAAACTTAAGAATGTAAATGACTTATCACTTTTATGATATTTTAATAACTGAGATTCCAATAGTTTTAGAAACAGTATTCGATTTATCCAGGTGATTACTAATTCTAAGGCAACATTGAAAAGTCTTTCTTGAGTATTATTACCAAACTGTGTAGAATTGCTTAGTCGGTTAATTTTGTCTAAATTATCAAGTTGACTGATTGCGTTTTCAATGAGTGAGCCTGTATTGCGGTCAGTTTCTTTCTTACGTTCGATAACTTTTTTGTTGCCTTCTTTGGTTTCTGTTAAACCAATAATATGTAATAGTTCACTATAGAAAGTTTTATCAAGGCTGTTGCTATCATTAGCAAATGGTAATTTTAATAAATGTTCTGGAGATAACAGTTTAAACAAGACAATTAATTCACGATCATCTGGTTCTGAAGTATCAGTTAAGTATGTTTGGTAGTCTTGAATATTGAAATAAGTAAATTTAATCTCATCTTTAATTTTATCTATCGCAGGAGAAGCAATATGTTTATAGAAAAAGTCCGTATTTTTACCTGATAATCTTCCTTCTTTAAAGTCGGTAAATTGCTTAGTTAATTCTATGAAATACTTCTCAAACTCTTGAGCATCGAAAATGAACCACTCATTAATATTGGTTGCAATAAGATATCTAATTTCAAGATTGTTTTCTATAATTCTCTCACGCAAAAAATATAACACTAGTTCTTGAAAAGCTTTAGTGTTTAGATTGTCGCGCGTAACCATGTCGCTTTTATTGGTTGGTTTTTTAGCCTCTAGAATGACACCAACAGTAGTATTAGCATCTTTCCCATTATGAATAACAAGGTCGTTGCGGCCTTTAGTATTTATAGAATAATCTAGACTGTAATATGTGTTCTTCAAAAACTCAGAAATAAGATTCTTATGAAATTCTTCCGACTCCTTTGAGTTGATTTGCTGGAGCAATTTATTCAGATTGCTTTTAAACTTTTCAATATCATTTCTATTGGGTCTAACTTTCAAAAATGCTTTATTTAATGCCTGTCTTGGTTGTATTATATTGTTTGTCATCAAATTTATCTAAATTAATATGACCTATTAAATAAGAGTTCAATATCACTCGAGGGTCAATAGAGTAAGTGTAATCCAAACAACACTAAAAAGACTCAAACAGCCTATGCTAAAACACTTAATCTCAATTAAGAAGACTAAGAGCATAAATACTAATACTTGTCCTGTCTAGACCTGGCAGACTTGTGAGATCAGATAGTCGCTCTAGGATGATCACAGTCAGGACATATGTTCTATTAATTATTGAAAACAGATTAGATCTAACTCTGTATCCAGTCTGGAATAATGCGCTGACGTTGGCGGGCAATTACTAGAGCACCATCAGGAACATCATGGGTCGCCACAGAACCTGCAGCAACAGTGACATCATTACCGAGAGTGATAGGGGCAACTAAAACACTATTAGCGCCTGTTTTGGTTCGATCTCCGATCTGACTTTGATGCTTGGAAACTCCATCATAATTAGCTGTAATTGTCCCTGCACCTATATTAACTTGATTGCCAACCGTTGCATTACCCAAATAGGAGAGGTGCGCTACATTGGTCTTATTACCGAGAGTGGTTTTCTTTAACTCTACAAAATTACCAATACGACAATTGGTACCAACTTGAACCTGTCCTCTGAGGTGAGAGTATGGGCCAATATTTGTACCAGAGAGGACATGACTATCTGAGACTACAGAGTAACGAACAGTTACATCAGCCTCTAAGTGACTATTTTCAATGAAACTACCCGGACCGATGTGACAACCAGACTTAATTACTGTTTGACCTCGTAGATGAGTCTGAGGCTCAATAATTACATCAGGCTCTAACTTAACAGTATCATCGATAGTAATACTTTCTGGATTAATGAGAGTTACACCAGCTTTCATCCAATCTTCTTTAACACGGGTTTGCAGAATTTGATGAGCACTCGCTAACTGTATGCGGTCATTTATGCCACTTATTTCAGAATAGTCTTCAACATCAACCGCCATTACAGGAGAAAGGAGAGTTACTACATCTGTTAGATAATACTCATTTTGCTTATTATTGGGGGTTAATTGAGGCAGAACTTGAGCTAATTTAGGCCAGTTAAAGCAATAGATGCCCCCATTGATGCGGTGATTTTGCTTTTGGGCGGTATTACAATCACGATGTTCAATAATTTGGGTAACTAGATTGTTTCCATTACAGAAAACCCGACCATAACCAGTCGGATCGTTCAAATAGGCACTCAAAAGAGTTGCACCATTTTGATTACTTTTATGGATATGGAGGAGATTCTCAATAGTCTCAGGACGTAGAAGGGGAACATCTCCATTAAGAACCAAAAGATCCCCTGTAAAGTCTTGAAGATAGGGTAAGAGTTGCATCACCGCATGGCCTGTCCCTAGCTGTTCTTTTTGCTCAACAAACTGTAAATCAGGGCTATTTTCTAGGGCTTTTTGAACCTGATCACCTTGATAACCAACGATAATGAGACGAAGTAGCGGGTTAACAAGTTGACAACTATCTAAAGTTCTCTGCAAAAGTGAGCGTCCTCCCAGTGAATGGAGAACTTTAGGAAGACTTGATTTCATGCGGGTTCCGCGTCCGGCCGCTAGAATTGCTATTGCTACCATGATGGGAGGAGGTCTTCAGTTAAATTAGTCACCAAACCA
>CASBQB010000184.1 GCA_949127655.1 Chroococcales cyanobacterium PMM_0086
GATATTAGACTTCAGGCATTCGTCAGGCAATAGGGAATAGGGAATAGGCAATAGGGGAAAGAAATAGAGTTTTTGGGACTTAAATTGATTTAATTTTTATTTTTGCAAGAGGTCTATTATCTTGGGTCTACAGCCACCCTATAAACGTCAGTACACCGAATATGGGAAATCTAACTAAATTAACCTAAAAAAGAGCAAGATGACTACACAACTTGAGAAAGTTTATTACACAGAAACAGAATATTTAGCCTTAGAAGAACATGCCTCATCTCGCAGTGAGTATCTAAATGGGAAAATTATTAGAATGGCAGTACGAACAACCAACCATAATGAAATTACAGGAAATATCTATAGTTATTTAAAGTTTAGTTTGAAAACTCAAGCTTATAAGGTTTATATTGAAAATGTTAGGCTATGGATTGAACATTATAAGATATATACTTATCCTGATGTAATGGTCATTGAAAATCAGCCTATTTATTATGGTCAAGGAACCTCAACAATCACTAACCCTTCTATAATCTTTGAAGTAGCTTCTAAATCGACTAAAAACTACGATCAAGGAGATAAGTTTGATTTTTATGGATCTCTACCCTATCTAAAAGAATATGTCTTAGTCGAACAGTCCAAATATCATGTCATTGTACATACAAAAACTCTAGAAAGTAAGTGGATTTTAAGTGAATATGAAGAGCCAGAAACCACCTTAGAATTAACCTCACTTTCTCTATCTCTTCCTCTAAAAGAAATATATGCAGGAATTAACTTGAATTTAGACGATGAAGAGTAAATATTAGACTTCAGGCATTCGTCAGGCAATAGGGAATAGGCAATAGGCAATAGGGGAAAGAAATAGAGTTTTTGGGACTTAAATTGATTTAATTTTTATTTTTGCAAGAAGTCTATTAATAGGCTCCTTGACGAAAAACAACTATTCTGATCGTCTCAATCAGGATAGTTAAATCTAAATTCAAAGACCAATTATCTATATAGTATAAATCTAGTCTAACTACATCATTAAAATCTTCTGCCAGATCAGCCCGCCCCGAAATTTGCCAAAGACCAGTAATACCCGGTAAGACTTGATGACGTATATGATGCCATTCCTCAAAACGCGCTACATCCCTAATTGGTAGAGGACGAGGACCAACTAAACTCATCTGACCAGATAAAACATTAAATAACTGTGGCAATTCATCTATACTAGAGTGTCTGAGAAAATGACCCACTGAAATAATGCGCGGGTCATCTTTGATTTTAAACATAACACCATCTTGATTTTGATTTTTTGCTTCGAGCTTAGCTTGTTGGTGTTCCGCATCAATGACCATCGTGCGAAATTTCCACATTTGAAAGACCTTACCGTGTAGTCCTATGCGTTCTTGACGAAAAAAGATTGGTCCGGTCGAACAGGATTTAATCAGTAACGCAACGATCACAAACAGAGGAGCTAGAATAATCAGACCGATGAAAGCACCAATCAGGTCTAACCAACGTTTTAAGCGATAATCCCAACCAACTAAAAAAGAGTTATCAACTCTTAAAGTGGGTAACCCAGCAAAAATCTCCGGTATTCCTCTTCTATAGAGCATTTCTCGACTAGAAGGCAATAATCTTAAAGTAATACCTACTTTCCTCAAAGACCAGTACAAAGTAGAGGCTAATTCGCTTTTAGGTAACCCTTCTATAAGTACTTCTTGTGCGCCTGAGTGTAAGATTCTTTGAAGGGTCGCTTCACTATTAGCAGTAGCTGAAAAAGCTGAGCCAACTATTTTATAATGAGTACGACGCTGTAGAATATAAGAGAGTCTACTTAAACGCTGAGAAGAGGCAATTAAAAAAACCAAAACGGGGATCTTCTTGCTCTTCCATTGCCCTAAAATTAGAGTTACGATTAAACGGTAACCCATCACGGTTGCTACACTACCAAACCAAGAAGTAAAAAAAAGTGAGCGGGGTGGAGCAAGCTGAGGGTCATAAAAATAACCCAAGACCAAAGCTAGTAAATAGACAAAACTAATTAACTTAGTTGTTTGAATATAGTTCTGACTATGATAGGTTGAACCGCTATATAGTCCATTAGAAGCAAATAAAAGAAGAATAATAAAAACAAAAAGCCAGAAAAGACTAGGTAGTCCAAACCAAACCCACCAGACAAGCGCAGGTGGAATAGGTGAATAAAAATGATTGAGATAACGAGCAAATTCCCAAGCATTGCTCAAAGCTAAGATATCACTCAACAAAAGAATTAAAAATTTATATTTTTGCCATGGGGAAAGATAGATAATAGAAAATTGATGAGGAGCGCGAATATCATTAGCCTTCTCCTTCTGGGTTGACCCAGGAATCTTCTCCATAATGATTATTCCTTCAGAAGTTCATAACTATAGAATGCCCAAAAACTAGCTGCTTCCTAAATTGATTCTATGTCATTGCCATCCCTGAAGTCTCGCCTGATTTTGCAGACTCGTATTGACGCTACTTCATATCAAGATGCTTGTGAACGCATTGTTGATTGGCTTTCTACCGAGACCTATGGCTATATTGTTGCTGCGAACGTTCATGTAGTGATGACTGGTTATTGGAACCCGGATTATCAAAAGATTCTCCATAGATCTCTGTTAACTACTCCCGATGGAATGCCCTTAGTTTGGGGTTTACGTTTATTGGGCATCAAAGGACAAACTAGAGTCTATGGTCCTGATTTAATGTTGACTTGCTGTGCAAAACTAGCCAGACTCAAAATACCTATTTTCCTCTATGGCGGAACTCCAAGTATGCTCTATAAGTTAGAGCATAATCTGTTAAAACGCTATCCTGATTTAGTAATTGCTGGAACCTCCTCACCACCTTTTCGCCCTTTAACAGCCGAAGAAGAAGATCAAGAGCGAGAGAAAATAGCTATTTCACGTGCTAAAGTAGTTATGGTAGGTCTGGGCTGTCCCAAACAAGAAGAGTGGATGTCTAGACAGCAATCTAAACTCAATGCTATTTTATTAGGGGTAGGAGCAGCTTTTAGTTTTCACAGTAACGAAGTAAGTCAGGCTCCTCGCTGGATGATGAGATTAGGTTTAGAGTGGAGCTACCGTCTTTTAGCGGAACCCCGCAGACTATGGCGACGTTATCTAGTCACAAATCCAGCATTTTTAGGGTTATTTACAAGGCAATTACTATGTCAATGGTTGGGGAACAAGAATAAAATAGATTAAGTCTCTGAACCTCTAGAGAGTTCTTAATGTCTACAATGGTAAAGCAGTTACAAAATATTCTTCTAAAAAATTAATACTAGAAAACCACATGAGTAAAAAACATATTCGCTGGATAGCGATACTAAGTTTAATTGGCGGTGTAACTCTAACAACTTGGTTAAATTTAGGACTAAAAGCCTTAGCTTTGCCCACAGAACAGATAGTTAAGACCTTACAACCAATACCTGTATTCACTATTGTAGATGATCAAGGAGTCCCTTTAATTGGTGTTGACGAAAAGAACAAAAATCAAAAAGTTGCAGGAGTCTTTATTAGTCAATCTGATGCTAATAAATTCTTTCAACAATTACAACAGCAAAATCCAGATGTAGCGAAAAAGGTCAAAGTACGTCTAGTCAACTTAGGTGAAGTCTATAAAGTAGCGCAGAACTCCCAGGGTCAACCAGATGGCCTAACTTTTGCTTATGTACCAACCCAGAAAGAAGTAGAAGAAGCTAAGAAAATTCTTACCAAGGGTGGACAAGAATACAAAGGAGGCGTACCTCTGTTCGTTGCTCGTGCCGGGAAGGATCAGGGATACCTAAGCATAGAGCAAAATAATCAAGTAGTAATTCCTATGTTCTTTGAAGTCTCTCAACTCAATCAAATGGTTGACCGCTTTAAAAAAGAAAAACCAGATTTAGCAAGTAGTATCAAAATTGAAGTAGTAGCCCTAGAGACATTTTTGGCTACTATGAAGGAAAGTAACGATCAAAACTTGACAAAATTTATCCTGATCCCCTCTGATGACTCTATTAAAGCTGTACAGTCTTCTCCAAATCAACCAGCAGCGACACCTACACCAAAACCAGGTGCTAAATAAGTGTGCCTGAGTACGTAAAAGGTCAAAATCTCTTAAAGTGGCATCAGCAAGCTGTAGAATTAGCAATAGCTTACCAAGTGCCACCTAAAGAGGTAGCATGGTTACTCAGGGAAGTAGCAGGCCTTGACAGCCTCTCTCTTCATCTAAAATCTTATCAAGACCTTTTAGCCATTCCCCTAACCTGTTCCTTATCTGATTTAACTCAACTTTGGCAACGCCGCATTAGCGAACGCTTGCCAGTACAATATATTGCAGGGGTCACCCATTGGCGAGATTTAACCCTCAAAGTGACTCCAGCGGTCTTAATTCCTCGCCCTGAAACAGAGTTATTAATTGATTTAGTCAGCCAGGTTGTCCAAAAAGAGCCTTTTTTAGAGCAAAATTACTGGGTAGACCTGGGCACGGGTAGCGGGGCGATTGCTATTAGTTTAGCGAGAGTCTTGACAAAAACCAAAATATATGCGGTAGATGCGAGTGAAGCAGCACTCCAGGTAGCAGAAGAAAATATTGAGCGTTACGGGTTGAGTCAAAGAATTAACCTAGTACAAGGTTCATGGTGGTCACCTTTAGATGGTCTTAAAGACTCAGTAAGAGGGATGGTCTCTAACCCCCCTTATATCCCCAGAGGCTTAATAGAAGGGCTACAAGCAGAGGTCAGAGACCATGAGCCACATTTAGCCCTAGATGGAGGAGAGGATGGTCTAGAAGCAATTAGCCATCTAGTGCAGACTGCCCCCAAGTATCTATGTTCAGGAGGAGTATGGTTGATTGAAATGATGATTAATCAAGGTAGCTTTGTGGTTAAACTACTAGAAGAGCAAGGTTGTTATAAGCAGATTGAGATATTTAAAGATTTAGCCGGTATTGAGCGTTATGTCTTAGCCCGTCGGTGTTAAATAGTTATGAGACAGGTATCACGGCAAGAATTAATCAAGCAAGCAAAGTTAGGTCAAGTAATCAGCTTTCCTACAGATACAGTAAATGGGTTAGCAGTCTTACCCAGTTTAGCTGGTCTGATTTTTGCTCTTAAAAAACGTTCTGAGAATAAACCACTAATTCTAATGGGTGCTTATTCTGCGCAACTTTGGCAATATGTAACAGGGACAGCATCAGAACAAAAAATCTGGCAAGAGATAGCACAAAAACACTGGCCAGGTGCTTTAACCTTGGTTTTACCCGCTTCTAGTTTGCTACCAAGTGCTATGAACCCTAATGGTTCCAAGACTATTGGACTAAGGATACCTAGTCATCCTACCACTCTAGAAATACTTTCTCAAACTGGTCCTTTAGCCACAACAAGTGCTAATCTTTCTAAAGAACGGCCTCTAGAAAATATAGAAGAGATATCCAGAGTCTTTCCTTCGGTTTATACTCTCAAGACGATCAATTCATCTTTGTGTACAGGAGTTCCCTCCACTGTAGCCCAATGGACAGGAGAAGGTTGGCAAATTCTGCGACAGGGAGGAGTATTTTTATAGTTAATATGAATGAGCTTGAGCAGTTAAAAAGTGAAGTTAGAGAAACATATTTAGCTTATTTAATGCAGCGTCAAATTAGTCAGTTTAAAGGGGGTTTTTTAGCCAGAATTTCTCATGAACTCAGAACTCCCTTAAGCACTTTAATCAGTTTACATCAACTGATTATCCATGATTTATGTGAAGACCCCCTCGAAGAGAGACAGTTTATTCTAGAGGCGCTTAATTCTGCCCAAAACCTTTTGCAGATTCTCGATGAAATGATCGTTATCTCTAAAATAGATTATGGTCAGATACCTCTCTCTTTAAAAGTCATTTCACTTAAAGAAGTTTTACAGGATTTATTCTCTTTAAGCTATCGTCTGGCTGAGAATAAAAAAATCAAGCTGAAAATTACTTTATCAGAAGAAGATGTTTTAGTGGAAACCGATCAAGAAAAAATCTTACAAATGCTGTTGATCCTCGTTGAAGTGATGCTTGGTCATATCTCATCAGGAAGTTTAGAAATCCTTTTAAGTTCTGATCGAGACAATAATCAAGGAATAATCTCATTTGAATCACCTCAAATAGAGACTCTTCTTTCTGAACCCTGGGAGTTTTTACAAAGTCAAACAATCCAAATTAATCCGGCTGATAATTTTCAGATTTCCTTGGGATTAAAACTATTATCAGTACAAAGTATTTTACAAACAATGCAAGGAACTTTAGAGATTATTGAGCAAGGAGAATTCAAGCTGTTGCGCTGTTTACTTCCACTGCGATATTCATCATAATTGAAGATTCTAGGGAATGATCTAAAACCATAGTTGTTGTTTGATTCTCTTGAAAGCCCATATGTTGATAGAACTTTTGTTGATGAGTTGTCATTAAATAGACCTTCTCAACGCGGTTAAGAAGAGGATGGCTTAAGATAACCTTAACTAGTTTACTACCTAGACCCTGACCTTGATAATCAGGATGAATGATCACATCCCAAATTGTCGCCCGATAGACTCCATCAGAAGTTGCACGAGAAAGACCGATTAGTTTTTCACCGTCCCAGACTGTCACCACGGGATCACTGTTATTGATGGCGATTTCTAAATCTTTTTTAGTACGATTCTTAGCCCAAAAAGCAGCGAGATTAAATAGCTCTTGCAGTTGCTCAAAATCAATTTTTGACTTTTGAGTGCAAAATTCAACTTTTTGGCAACCATACATTTTTGAAAAGTCCTGAGGTGAGAGTGTTTTGTTTATTGTCTTTCCAATATAGGGCAAGATTTCGCTTCTTGTCAGATTTATGTCATGTTTTCCCAACAATCAAACTTATATTCTCCAGGTTGGATCAAGAACTTACGCTTAGTTAGCAGTTAGAGGTTTCCTTTTTAATGAATTGCGATATGTCTTGTGTGTTATTACATTATGTTATAACATAATATTTAGTAAGACTTAATAAAATTATGACTAACAAACAATACAGTTTAACTTGGGCTAAAATAGGGAATGCTTCAGGCTTCCGTTTAAGTGCTAGTTTTTTTAAAGATAACCCTCAATTTAAGGAAGCTAAAGGTGCTGTTGAAGTAATCAGTCCTAATAGTTTATTAGTACATTTACAGAGTCAACCACAAGAACAACAAGAAGATGAACTGATGCTAAGTTTATTCTTGGATTTTTTGACCAAACAAGCCTTATTAAATCCCGATAGTGAATTAGAAGCTTATACTAGAGAGATGATGGCTATTGATGAGGATTTGATTGCCGGGGTAGAACTTGATAATTAATGGTTGGCGAGTTTACTTTATTAGAAGACTTTTCGGGAAACAGCGTCAAGATTTACAAGAAGAAGTTCATCTACTAAAGAAAACCCTTGTATCTAAAGAATACCGCATTCATTCTAAAGTCAAACTTTATGCGGCGATTATGGTCGCAATTAGAGAAAAAATACCTTTAGACCCTTTTGCGTCCCACTTTGCTCTGACCGAGACGCTGAAAAAGTACGGGAGAGTTAAAAAGATGGGACTACCAGAGAGGTATCGCTTATTTTTTAGAGCATTGAAAACAAAAGAAGATCAAGCAATTTTTATTTTGTGGCTAGGTTATTCCCGTCAAGAAGGGGATAAAAATGATTGTTACAAAGTGTTCACAAAAATGGTTATCCGAGGTGATTTTCCAGATTGTCTTGATGATTTACTCCAAGATAGTTCTGAATATTAGTTATTTTAAAGCAGCTATAAGCTAAGACGCACTTAAATCGGATACTAGGATTTCTCCCACACCCTACACCCTAAACCCAGTCGCCCGATCTACTCTACGAGAACTACACCAGCACTTTAAATGCTTAACAGCTTA
>CASBQB010000185.1 GCA_949127655.1 Chroococcales cyanobacterium PMM_0086
GGTTTTAGATCTGCTGAAAATATTAAATGTGCCATAGAAGGAGAATTTTACTTTTATGGTCGTATTTTTGGTTTTACAGATTTAGAAATTAGAGAGAATATTGAGATTATGAATCTTTAGAAAGAGGCATTCAACGAGTCTTATCAAAGTTAGAAAAACTAAAAAATGAAGAAAATGAGAGGGCTGTTTAACAGTGAGGGTTTTAATAACAAACATTAATAAATGCTTATATTTAAGTAGAGATATATTTTAGGTTAAACAATACTTATGAACTCAATAAAGCAAGCAAAAATCTTCTAGAATGGTAGTATGATTTTAGCATTTAAGACAGAGTTAAACCTTAATAACGAGCAACGCACTGCCATGGCCAAGCACGCAGGAGTGGCGCGTCATGCCTATAATTGGGGAATCTGGCTAACTCAAAATCTGCTAAAACATAATCAAGTCAATTCAGAAGAACGTCTTAAATTCCCTAGCGCGATAGACCTACATAAAATACTAGTGGCAACAGTAAAACCTGAATGCCCTTGGTATTATGAAGTGTCTAAATGTGCTCCTCAATATGCTTGAAAACATCTGAGAATAGCTTGGGATAGATATTTAAAAAAATAGGAGGTGCGCCTAAATTTAAGAAAAAAGGAAAAAATGATTCCTTTGAGTTAGATGGAACAATTAAAATAAGGGGTTCCAATCATATACAGATTCCAGTAATAGGAATCGTTAAAACCTTTGAGGCATTACCCCAAGTACACACCAAAAGTGTAACAATATCAAAAACAGCTGAGCAATGGTTTATTTCATTCCGAATAGAAATAGAACCTAACATAAAGCCCAAAACCAAGGCAGTTGTAGTAGTAGATCTAGGAGTGAAAACATTAGCAGCATTATCAACAGGAGAAACGTTCACTTTATCCCCAAAAATAAAACAATTAGAAGAGAAGATACAGAGAATTCAATGGCTTAATAGGAACAAGGTTAGAGGTTCCGCTAATTGGAAAAAAGTTCAAAAACGCATAGCTCGTTTATGGTATCGTCTAACCTGTTTACGCAAAGATATTTTACATAAGTTAACAACTTATTTAGCAACTAACTTTGAAACTATTGTCATAGAAGATCTCAATGTTTCTGGAATGTTAGCTAACCATAAATTAGCTAGAAGTATTCAAAGATGTGGGTTATATGTAGGCGTAGCCGCCCGAAGGGTATTTCGTCGTCAACTTGAATACAAGACTAAATTATATGGTTCGTTATTAGTGATAGCAGATACTTGGTTACCAAGCTCTAAAACTTGCTCTTGTTGTGGGGTAAAAAAAAGAAACTCTTTCTTTATCAGAAAGAGTTTTTAGTTGTATAAATTGCGGCTTTGAACTAGATAGAGATCTAAATGCCGCAAGAAATTTAGAAAAGGTGGCAAGTCTTGTCATCTAATGCTTATGGACTAGTAGAAGCCGACTTCTCTAGGATGAAGTAAGAAGGTTCCAATTTGTTAGCAAATGTTAGTGAATTATTGACGGATGAAGAATGAGCTATTATTACAGCATGGTGATTCAGTGGTCACAAGAGGATCAACTTTTCTTAGTTCACTTGCCTGAGTTTCCTTGGCTAGAGTTCCATACACATGGTAGAACTTACGAGGAAGCTGCCAAAAATGGTCAAGAAGTAATCGAAAATTTTGTCGAAATGCTTACAGAAGACGGTAAAACACTTCCAGAACCTAGAATGTTTCCGAAAAAGCCCCTACAAGTTGCCTAGTTTAAAAAACCCTAACAAAATTAGCTGGATCTTGGTCTCGTCGGTCTTTAAGAGGAATAGGGGTTCCTTGACCATCTCCTACTAAAGCAGCAGTTAACTCTAGAGATTCTTTTAGTCTCTTAGCTGCATAGATAGACATATCCCGTGGCACATTAATCCGATCGCGCAAGTAACGCAGGGATACATCAGATCCCGCTGGTGGTTTGCACAAAGAGCCTGTCATTAGGTGAGTCATAGCACAACGTAGTGCTTGATCAAACAACCCATTATCGGCTGGATTAACTTTGAGAATATTAGTACGATGCTTAATGACCCGTTGAAGTGCTTCAGCGCGAGAGGTTTCGGGTTCTGGATAAGTTACATCAGGCAGTCCAAACCAGGGGCCATTATCTACCCTTGCTTTGTTTTTCAGCATTTGTGGTTCCCCGTTTTCCCAACATCCTCCCATCTGAGGCGGTAGGTCATGGGCGTGTGTGTGAAAATCGCTCTGCGTACCTCTATAGGTGAGTCTGCTTTCCATCGCGTCAAACCAGGCACCTAAATAAGTATTTTCCCGTAAGGAGTAGCCTTTATAGTAGAAAAGACTGGCATTCATCCGCTCAACATATGGTGTAAAGATGACATCAACTATACTGAACTCATCTAGAAAATAAGGACTTTCTGTACTAACTAAAGCCTGCTCAACCTGTGCTACTACTTGTATAAATTGCTCTCTATTGTACTGCTCTTGTTGAGGTGAGCGTGCAGGATAACAGAGCCAAGAACACCAAGCTCTAAATAGAAGCCGCTCTAATTGCCGTAAGGGGATGACCAGAGGGTCCCTCATGCTGCGACCTAATGGTTTAAATACTTGTTCTAGAGCCATCAAAATGTCATCACTTTCGGTGATCATTCGTCCATCTAGTTCAAGAGCGGGCAACATCCCTGAAGGAACTTTACGCTTGTACCAGCTTTCTTTCTCCCCGTAGCAAAACATAGTCACTTTGATGATCCGGTAGGGAATTTGTTTTTCCTCGAGCCATAGCCAAACTTTCTGGCAGTATGGACACCAAGCGTGGTTGTCGCGGTAGAGGTTAACTCTTACTTCTGACTCTGGGCGACCAAATAGGCGTAACTGAGCTTGAGCGTTGGTCGGTCCATTGATAGTATCAATTTTAAAGTCTGTGAGGGCTTCTAGCTCAGTCCAGCTTAGGGGAGCATTGGTCATCATGGTGAACATCTTTAGGATATTTTAAGGTTAGCAGATTATCAGAATTAGCACCTTTAAAAAAAGCTAAACTACAAAGAGTGTCCATTGCTGTTCCCGCAAAATAGCTAAAATCTGACCAGATAGGTACACTAAGGCCTAGCGGTAACTAAGAGGTTACAAGACGAACAAATCTAAGAGGAGCGTAACATGACACAGATGGTAGAGTTTGACTTAGCCAAAATTCTAGAGAACATGGAGCAAAAGTTAGATCGAGTTCTAGAGGCTCAAATAAGACTAGAAGGGAAGGTAGAAACCTTACAGGTAGAGGTTCGGAACGTCAAAGAAGATGTCAATGAGCTTAAAACTCATTTAAGTACATTTAAAGCCGAAACAAAAGAAAATTTTAAGGAAACTAGAAATGATGTCTCTGGCTTATATAAATGGGTACTAGGTCTCATTCTTACAGCAGTGATAGGCTTCGGCACAATCTTCTTTAGAATCTTTGACTTATTCCCTAACCCCTAATTAGTTATTATGTACTTAGTTAAGGTAACCTTGGGGACCATCCAGTTGCTGAGTTATCACTCTTTTAGCATAGCTGATACTAGAGAAACTGCCACAAGAGGGGCGGTAATGGTTCTGAGAATGCGACGACCTAAAGTAACCGTTTTAAACCCCAGAGAGAGAAATTGCTCAATTTCCTTTTCTGTCCATCCTCCCTCTGGTCCAATAGCTATAAGAAGAGACTGCTTAGGAGGAACATCTAAAAGGGATTGGGCTAAATGTATTGCTTGAAGACGTGTAACACATAGATAAGCTGTCATCTGAGGTATGTCTAGGCCAGATAAAGCAGTGGTCAGGTCTACTGGATCGAGTATGGTCGGGACAATTTGACGTTCAGACTGTTCAGAAGCTTCTAGGGCGATTTTACGCCAGCGGGCTACTTTATAGGGACTAGGAACCAGAAGGGTACGTTCACTTAAGACGGGTATGAAAGTTTTGACACCTAATTCAGTACAACTTCTAACAATCTCTTCAAAACCACTTCCTTTGGGCAGTGCTACCATTAAATTAATCGAGAGAGAAAGTTCATTAGACTCTTGAAGAGACTCTATGATAGTTGCAGTCTTTTGATTGAGGTCTAATGCAGCCAACCAAGACTCTCCTAATCCGTCTAAAACTACAAAAGTATCACCTGGATTGAGTCTGAGAACTCTTTTTAGGTAATGTTCCTGTTCAGGAGAAAGATTAAGATGATTTTCTTGTCTTTGTTGGCTATCAATAACAAGACGATAGGACAAAGTGGTTATTAGCGAAGCATAATGTTAAGGTAGTCAAACACTAGACTAACATAGTAATCGCCGTCTAAATGGAGACTCTTATGCAGGATCAAATTACTCTTCTCAAAAAGCTTTCAATGGATGAGAACAATCTGACAGAAAGCCGCCCATGGGGTACCTTTACCACTCTAGAGGAAGGTACAGGTTATAAGATTAAACGTATAGAGGTCAATCCTGGTCATCGTCTCAGTCTCCAGATGCACCATCATCGGAGTGAACACTGGATCGTTGTCTCAGGTACAGCTAAGGTTGTTTGTGGAGAAACAGAAAGGATGCTCCATGCTAATCAGTCTACCTATGTTCCACAATGTACCGCTCATCGTTTAGAAAATCCAGGCGTGATTAAGCTGATTCTCATTGAAGTACAAAACGGAGAATATCTAGGAGAAGATGATATTATCCGTTTTCAAGATGACTATTCTCGCCGTTAAATGGGCTATTTAAGGGGATAGTAGCTATATTTCCCCTTCTTCTTTTACACAATTACCATAAGATGATGATTCAGGTTACTCTATCTGCTGTCCAAGAGATTAAACGACTACAGAAAACACGCGATCAGGTTGATTTTTACTGTCGTTTAGGGGTTCAACCTGGTGGATGTTCGGGCTTTTACTATACCTTAGCGCTGACTGCTGAAACACAAGCAGATGACCTTGAGTATCAATCTGCTGGGATCTCCTTCAGGTTGTCTGGTGACCAGATGATCCACTTGGAAAATCTCAAACTTGACTATGTTGAGGACTTAATGGGGGGAACCTTTCGTTTTGATAACCCCTCAGCTACTATGACTTGTCGTTGTGGTCTCTCTTTTGCCTAAATAATCCGATTTTTGAGCATAGATTACGAACTTAGTATTATAATTTTCATAAAGATTTGTAAACGAAAAAGAGAATTTAGCCACAAAATGGAATTTTTAAATGAAAAAATTGATTGAAGCTGAACGCTTTTTACTAATCGGTCATATTGTCTCAATGGCTTTTGGCTTGGCAGGACTCTTGTTAGTTCTCCCCAATCCCAGTTTTATCAGCAGTTTACCCGCATTTGGACAGATAGCTTTTAGCTGGTCAATGGCTGGGGGTGGTGTAGTATATATGTTGTTAGGAATGGGCGCAGTTGCTGTCTATGCCTATCGGACATTAGGTTTGTGGCATTGGTTAGGCTTTATGGTGCCAGCAATTAGTCTATCTTTAAGTAGTGAATTAATCGGTACTAGTACTGGCTTTCCATTCGGACATTATCGCTACTTAAGTGGATTAGGCTATAAGATTGCTGGATTAGTACCCTTTACCATTCCCCTATCTTGGTTTTATTTGGGCTTTAGTACCTATCTTTTAGTTAAGGCAGGTCTAGCTAAACAGAATATGCCGATCTGGCTCAAGAATATTGGTGCAATAGTTCTAGGATCTATTTTATTGACTTCTTGGGACTTTGTCTTAGACCCAGCAATGAGTCAAACAACCCTGCCTTTCTGGGTTTGGGAACAACCAGGCGCGTTTTTTGGGATGCCATATCAGAACTTTGCTGGTTGGTTTGGCACAGGGGCAGTATTTATGACTGTTGCAGCTTTAATCTGGCGAATGAAACCGTTAACATTACCCAAACAAGACTACAC
>CASBQB010000186.1 GCA_949127655.1 Chroococcales cyanobacterium PMM_0086
AAGTTTCCTTGAGAAAAATTAACTGTTTGTCTGACCTGTTGAGATAACTGATATTGCTCCCCAATTTGCTGAAAATACTTTTCACGGTTAACAAAGTCTTCCCCGCGAAAAGAGTTTTTTGTATAGATTGCACGCTGGGCTTTAGCAATTGCTTTTTTACTAATATCTACTGCTTCAATGATAAAATGACTAGGAGTCAAACCAGTTTCTAAAAGGGTTATAGCAATAGAATAGGCTTCTTCTCCGCTGCTTGATGGAACACTTAATATCTTTACAGGTTGAGCTATAAACTGTGATTGTTTACTAGAAAAAACATGGTTTTTCAGATATGCAAAAGGCTGACTATCTCTAAAAAACCATGTTTCTGGTACAACAATTTCTTCTATTAAGTCTTCAAATTCTGCTAAAGAATTCTTTAATATATTTAAATAGCTCTCTCCATCTTTTACCTCTATTTTTTTTTGACGTTTTTCTATGACTTTTTGAAGTGTATTTCTACCCAAAATAGTCGGATCAAGTCCGATTTTTTGCCTAAGTAAGGATTCTATCTCTAGCAAATACTTCACTAAATTCCTCCTGTCAAGAGAAATAATTTTTCTGAATCAGCCAATAGTTGTTCTAATTTAATACATTGGATCATTCCCTTTTCATCCATCATTATTTCTCCTAAATAAGGAGCTTCTTGAACATAGATTCCTAAATCTACTAATTCAGAGTTAGGTTTATTGAGGGTTTCTGTGACTTGTTCGGCAATTAATCCTATATGTTGTACGGTTTTATTCCCTGAAGGATAATTGAGAATAATAATGCGCGTACTCAAATAAAAACGGCTAGGTGTCCCTTTAATCAGATAGGAGAGGTCAAGAACAGGGACAATGACTCCCCGATAATTGAATAGTCCAGCCATATAATCAGGTGCACGATTAACTTTTCTGAGTATCACTATGGGAATGACTTCCACTACATGAGAAGTTTCCAGCGCATATATATTGTCTCCAACATGAAAAAGTAAAAACAACATAGCATTTAAACAACTACAGTAAGTCCTATTTTATGAGATTCTGTCTTTAAATAAGATTCAACAAGTGAAGGGGTTATCTGTAGAACTTTCCCAATCTGTCGAACCATTTTGAGTTCACTTTCACTTGGGTCGAGGTCTATGTAGGCAATCCGTATTGCCGCCTCTAGCATCATTAACCTCATCACATCATCTATAAGGCGATCTTTTTCTAAAATAGCAGTGCGGAATCTTTGAAAGAGAATATCTTGAGGTGATTGATCATCGCTGCTAGAGTCTATAGACCTAAGTAAGATATTGATGTCTTGGTGAGTGATTGAACTGCCAGTGATTATATCATAAGCAGATACTACAGCAGAAATCTCCGACTCTAGGATCTTTCCGTCTGCTAAGGCAATCATAACCAGACAATCCAGTACTATACCGGAAATGAATCGATAAAGCTCCTCTCCCAGCGCGATTCCTTGATGTAACCGTGGCAAGCCCTTATCAAAAACCTCACCACCGAGGTCTTTTTTACAGGCTGTATGTCCACTACCTAGTGACTCAAAACAATGAAGTCTGTAGCACTCGCCTAGAAGACGACAAAACTCTACTCCTCGAACTGAATTTCCTACAGCATCCAGACGGGGGGAAAACAGAGCCAAACCCATTCTATTCGGTACCACAACCATTAAACAACCACTTACTCCGCTTTTTGAAGGCACTCCTATCTCAAAAAAGAACTGACCTGCGCCATCATACATCCCAGTAGTAGCCATGACACTGAGGGTCGCACGAACAGTAGAAGCTTTGAGAACTTCCTGACCTGTAAATGGATTAACACCCCCGTTAGCAAGTGTTGCCGCCATTGCTGCCATAGCATCAGTGGTTGCCGTCACAGAACAGCCCATAAAATAAAGGTCTGTCATTACTTCAAGGGTTACCCCATCAGGCAAACCTGTACGTCCTCGTAGGTTGTAAGCCATCGACAAGTTGTTATCTGCTGAGCTTCTTTCAGAGAGAAAAGTTTCTTCAGAGAAGCCTATTACACCAAACTCACCACTTCCTTTGAGCCAAGTCTCAAGAATTAAGTTGTTAAGTATTTCGCGTGGTGAGTTTTCAGGTACTAGTGAAGCTACTAGAGCCGCAGTCATCATCGCACCAGAGTTTACAGAAGGATTATAGGGTCTATTGTCACTTAGAAGAGTATGGTCGTTGAAGGCTCTTCCCGAAGGTTCCAATCCTACATATTTATGTACTATATTGTAACCAAGATTTTCCAGGGCAATGGCGTAGTTGAGGGGTTTAGATGTTGACTGCAGAGAATAAGGGGCGGCATGGTCACCACGCTGCCAAATCTGCCCATCTATGGACACGACAGATACGCCCCACTGTTCTGGGTCAGCATCTCGAAGCACTGGTATATAATCCGCGTTTGCACCACTGCGTAAAGTCTCTACTTCAGTAAAGAGTTCATTGAGATCTTCCACAAACTCATCCCAGTGAGGTATGGCCAGATCTTTTTCTAGAGCCCGCCATATATTGAGAAGATTTCCCTCAAAGGCTAAACTCCATTCTTCTAATGAGAGATTGATATTTAAAGGGTTACGTTGCCCCAGCCAAGTGTTAAATTTTTTGAAACGAGGATCAATCTTAACTATTAGTCCCCTTTCTGCTAGAAATCCGATTAAACTATCCAGATTTATCTTTTGGGATGCAGTGTCTTTGGAAAGGAGATTTAGTAATCTGTTAAACAGTTCTTGTCTTTTAGAATCGCTTTGTTGAGGGATCTTTAAACTTTGCATAAGCCTAACCAACAAATTATCTATACTCTTTGTCTCCATTATACACTCTAAAATTTATAATGGATTAACTAAAGAACAATTTAATTTATTGAACCATTAAAATCTTTTGTTTAAGAATCAGTAAAAGATCGGTAAAGGAATGGTAATATAGATTTTATCACCCTATTATGTAACCTTTTACACCATATTTGTATTATGATTTTTAGAAGTAATTGAACATTTTTATTATTTATTCAATCGTGCTAACCTAACTCCTAAATAAACACCAACCATCCCTACAGCAATACTCCAAAACCAATAATTAAAAGCAAGTTGTAGATTAGATTGAGCTAAAAAGGTTTGAGTTTCTAACTCATAGGTAGAAAAAGTGGTATATGCTCCACAAAAACCTGTTGTCAATAGTAATCGCCATTCAATAAAAAAATTCTTGCTTTTTTCGTCTGCTAAGGTATGAATGTAAGCAATTAGCAAACAGCCACTTACATTGATGATAAATGTGCCGTAAAAACCAAAATCTTGACCAAAAATACTTTTAGTTAGTTCTGTCACATAATAGCGACTTAATGAGCCTCCAATTGCACCGAAAGAAATTGCTATTGCTGAACGAATTGCTGGAGATATCATCGGCTATGTTCCTTATTTAATCTGATTGTGCAATAAAAAAATTCACTCAATTTTGATTATTAATAAATTCTTCAATATCTCGTTCAATCGTCCTGCAAATTGCATCTAAGGGTAAATCATTAGGATCATAGCCAAAAGGATTCTCAATTTCTATCCCAATTTCTTCAATTCCAAAGAGAGTAAAACTGATAAAGGCCACAAAAAGACCTGTCCATAAACCTAAATTATTGACAAATTGAAAGGGCAAGATTAAGCAATATATAAACACTAGCTGTTTTAAGTGAATTGAGTAAGCTAAGGGGATCGGTGTTTTTTTAATACGTTCACAACCACCGACAGCGTTTAAATAGTCATACAGCAAAGTTTGAATGCCAGTCAATTGGTAGTTATTTAAACTATTTCTCTTGAATTCCTGTTGTAAATATTCGCCCAACCAGTGAGCAATTTCTAGTGGCACATTACGAATATTTTGTAACTTTTGATATTGGGACCGAGAGAGCCAATACTCTAATTGTGTATCGGGTGGTTCATCCCTGAGATAGAGTTTTTTAGCAATTATTAAAGCTGGTAATAGACGTAAAGCAGCAATTTTAGTTTCTCTATCTCCTTGTTCAATTTCTTCTACTGCAGTCCAAATTTGCCAAGCCAAATTACGTATTGTGTTGACTAAACTTCCCCAAAGTTTTCTGCCTTCCCAGTAACGTTCATAAGCTGTATTGGTGCGAAAAACCAACAGTAAAGCTAAAACAATACTGGGAATAACATTGCCGAGAACTGGTTGAGAAACTGGAAATCCTAAAGAGTAAAGAATCGAAATCACTAGCCCAAAACCACCTAATAAAAGCGACCTTTCTAGAATTACTGGCAGAACAGACCCTTTAATTTGAAAGGTAGACCTAACCCAGGACCTTCTTTTACTTTTGTTCATATAAATCTTTGATAGATGTATTAGTTGAGATATTGTCCTCTTTATCTAATCAGTAGCTTGGCTATAAAAATACCAAGATAAATTGCTCCTAAACCTAAAATTGCGCTTCCCAGCCAATAAAAAACAGTTAATCTTCTGTCTTTCTTCCGCCAGAGAGAAAGAGTATCCCAGCCATAGGTAGAAAAGGTAGTATAAGTTCCACAAAAACCTGTTCTAATGAGCAAGTCTAACTCTTTGGGATAACCTTCTATTGTTGTTGATAGGGTAGAAAAGAACCCCAATAATAGACATCCCGTGAGATTAATCAAAAATGTCCCGTAAGGAAACTTCGTTCCTAGTGTAGCTTTTGTCAATTCAGTAATGTAATGACGGCTTAAGGCACCTGGAACGGCTCCTATCGTGATGGCTATAGGATAAGCTAGAAGAGGCTGCATTGAAATTTCCTACCTTCAAATTACTTATACTGTAAGATTATCAAAATTTAATCAACCCTTTAAATTATGAATAAATTATTCAAAAGCTTGGAGCATATTGTAGAAAACCTTCTTTGGCTGTTACGATTTGCGACAATAGTTCCAGTGTTCTTTAGTGCAATTAATGTATTGATATTGTTTTATGTCGGGAGTAGAGAAGTTTTAGATGGTTTACAAACACTTGCACATATGAGGAATGAAGAAACAGAAAAAATGCTACCTGTAATGATGTCAGGTGTTATTGGCGGGATTGATACTTACTTGATTGGCATCGTTATGCTCTTATTTTCTTATGGTATTTATGAGCTATTTATTTCAAAAATTGATATCGGAAGGCGAGAAAATACAGAGGTGCAACTTCTGACAATCACTTCTCTTGACCAACTTAAGGACAAGATCCTCAAAGTGGTGATTATGGCAATGATTGTGGGCTTTTTCAAGCGAATGATAGAACTGAAAGTTAGTTCATTCCAAGACATCATTCTACTCGCTATATCAATCTTACTCATCTCAGCTAGTGCATATTTGTTAAAAATGAATTCCAAACAGCACTAATCAATTGTTAGAAAGTTATGACAACATCCAGACCTGAAATTGAACAACGTATAGAGCAATTACGAGAAGAACTACAAAAAGCAGGTTATGCCTATTATGTACTAGATAATCCTCTTCTGGAAGATGTCATCTATGATCAACTTTATAGAGAGCTTCAAGAGTTGGAAAAAGAATACCCCTATTTAATTACACCAGAAAGTCCTACCCAAAGAGTAGGGGATCGTCCAATAGCTAATTTTACTTCAGTTGAACACCATATCCCTCTTTATAGCTTAGAAAATGCTTTTAATTTAGAAGATTTGAAACAGTGGGAAAATCGCTGGCAAAAACTAGTCTCTACAGTAGAAGACCCTTCCTATGTTTGTGAATTAAAAATAGATGGTTCTGCTTTAGCTTTAACTTATGATAACGGTATCTTAGTAAGAGGAGCGACTA
>CASBQB010000187.1 GCA_949127655.1 Chroococcales cyanobacterium PMM_0086
CAGATAAGTCCCAAACCCTAGAACCAAAGAGGCGTAAAGTTTCTCAAGTCAATCAGGGAGTAAACACAAAGCAGTTGACGCTATTTGACTACGGTTAACTACGTTTGCTGTGTATCTCCGCATAACAAGATTCGTAGACATCAGAAGAATGTATTGCGGCTTCTGCTAATACTCAGTTAATGGTAACTACTCACTCACCTTTCCTTATTAATGCGCTAAAACCTGAACAAGTTTGGGTACTTTATCGAGATGAAAACGGCTTTACAAAGTCTAAAAAAACATCCCAGATGCAAGGTATTAAAAACTTTACAGACTTGACGAGCCATTGGAGGATTTCCAGGACTACCTATGAAGTTAGTCCTGGATACCCACACATTCCTGTGGTTTATCACAAAGATCCTTTTGACAGGCTGATTATTGCTCAGAGTCTGGTAGAGGAAATGTCTATAATTAGTAAGGATAGGTTATTGGGCAATTATTCCGCAAATTTACTATGGTAGTACTTTTGTAAACCTTGGTTTATGTTCTTATTTTGAGAAGGTTAAAAGGCATAAATCTTGAATTCCAGAGAACTTTAAAATCATAGTTATTATAGAAGGAAGATATTGCTCCATTTACAGACTATCAGTTATGATATGAAACGAGCCTTTTATTAATAAATTTATGCACCGTAGCGCGACAACGGACTCACCAGAAGACTCTAATTATGAAGTAATTGAACAGACACCTGCACCAATAGTCTTTTTAACAGCCGCAGATACAGATATTCAAAGCATAGCCTATAGTATTGAGGATTTACCTAGTAATTTTCCTGCTATTCGGGTCTTAAATCTTCTCAAACTAAAGCAACAGTTCTCTATTGATCATTATGCTCAAAAAATCCTTATTCATGCTCAAGTCATTATTTTACGCCTTCTAGGTGGTGTTTCCTATTGGTCGTATGGACTAGAGGTAGTCAAGGAAATAGTAGAAACTAGTGGTGCGGTTCTCTTGGTCTTACCAGGAGATGATCAAAGTGACCCAGAATTAATCAGTCATTCTACTATCTCTTTAGGAATGGTTAATCAACTATGGCGTTACTTTGTCGAAGGTGGTAAGGAGAATCTTCTCAATGGACTTAAATTCATTTCTGATTGTTGTTTTGAGACTAATTATGCTCCACCTTTAGCGCAAACTATCCCGAAAATAGGTCTTTATAATGATTTAACTGCAGGTCTTCCTGTGGGGATACTCTTTTACCGTTCACACTATTTATCTGGTAATTTAGCCCCCATAGAGGCTCTTTGTCAGGCACTTAAAACCCGTCATCTCTCTCCTATTGCTGTCTATGTTTCTTCTTTAAGAGATCCTGATGTACAAACTGAGTTATTATCTCTCTTTGAAAATGTCCAGTTAATCCTCAATACCACTAGTTTTTCTCTAGCTCAATTAGGACAAGAAGAGACTTCACCTCTGCTGTGGAAAAAGTTTAATGTCCCTATCCTACAAGTCATCTTAAGTAGTAGTAATTTATCTCAATGGCAGAATAATACTCTCGGTTTAATGCCAAGAGATCTAGCTATGAATGTCGTCTTACCTGAAGTAGATGGGAGAATCATTACTAGGGCTATTTCTTTTAAAGAACAACAGAGTTGGCACCCTCAATTAGAAACAGAGATCATTATCTATAAGGCAAGACAAGATAGAGTTGATTTTGTAGCAGATTTAGCCCTTAATTGGCTCAAATTAAGAAATACATCTATTAAAGAAAGAAAGGTCGCTTTAATTCTGGCTAATTATCCTTGTCGAGATGGCAGAATAGCGAATGGAGTAGGTTTAGATACCCCTCAAAGTTGTGTAGAAATTCTCAAAGCTCTTTCCGCTGCAGGTTATGATCTCCAAGATATCCCCACAGATGGAGACGATCTGATTAAAAAACTTACTCAAGGAGTGACCAATGATCCAGAAAGTGGGCAGATACGTCTAGTTTATCAAAGTCTTTCTCTCAAGGAATATTTAGCATATTTTCCAACTTTACCTCCTGAAGTTTCTCAAGCTATCACCAACCGTTGGGGACTATTATCAGAGGAGGATATTCCTATCGCTGGTCTACAATTTGGTAATATCTTTGTCGGTATCCAACCAAGTAGAGGATATGAAAAAGATCCTAACCTCAATTACCATGCGCCAGATCTAGAACCGACTCATCAATATTTGGCTTATTATTACTGGTTAAAATACTCTTTTAAAGCACAGGCTATCGTTCATGTAGGTAAACACGGTAATTTAGAATGGCTACCAGGTAAAGGAGTAGCTTTATCTGCAGAGTGTTACCCAGAAATAGCTTTAGGTTCTTTACCTCATTTTTATCCCTTTATTGTCAATGATCCAGGTGAAGGAACACAGGCTAAAAGAAGAGCATCTGCAGTCATTTTAGATCATCTCACCCCCCCGATGACTCGCGCTGAACTCTATGGAGATCTGCAACGTTTAGAAACTCTCATCGATGAGTATTATCAAGCCCAAAGTCTCGATCCAAATAGGGTTAAAGCTATCTCTTCTAAAATCACTCAACTTATTAAATCTACTCATCTAGAAGAGGATGTAAATTTACCCTCTTTTGGAAAGTCTTCTCTCTCCTCTTTTTTAGCCTCTGCAGATGGTTATCTCTGTGAACTCAAAGAAGCACAAATTAGAGATGGTCTCCATATTTTAGGACATTGCCCTACTGGTAGCCAACTGAGAGATTTAATTCTAGCAATCGCCCGCTTTCCCACTTGGCAACGTTTGGGGTTAACTCCTGCTCTAGCTGCAGATTTTCAATTAAATATCAACCCCCTCACTACAGACAAAGGTGATGTTTTTATCCCAACTGAAACTACACCCTCTCTCTTTAATACTTGTCGTCTAGTAGGAGATGTAGTCACTCTCTTAGAGGACTATGCTACAGACTTAATTGAGCAGATTTTAGAATATCCCAACCAGCCCCTTATATGTAGTCCCGGATCTCACACCTGTCTAGAACTAGAATGGATTAAAAATAACCTCCTGCCTGCCCTCTACAAAACTGAACAAGAACTTACGCATTTAGTTAAAGGTCTCAGTGGTCAATATGTCCCCGCTGGTGCTTCTGGTGCGCCTACAAGAGGTCGTCCCGATGTGCTTCCAACAGGTCGTAATTTCTATTCGGTTGATATCCGTTCTATCCCCACTGAAACTGCTTGGGATATGGGACGCAAAGCGGCTGAAGTCCTCATTGAACGCTACACTCAAGAACATGGCCAATATCCCAAAACTCTCGCTATTTCTATCTGGGGTACTGCCACTATGCGCAATGGTGGAGAAGATGTCTCGGAAGTCTTGGCACTGATGGGGGTAAAACCTGTTTGGGATGGACTCTCTCGCCGAGTAGTAGATTTTGAAATCCTTACCCCGTCTGCTTTAGGTCGTCCTAGAGTAGATGTGACAGTTAGAGTATCGGGCTTTTTGCGAGACTCCTTTCCCAGCTTACTACATCTACTATATCAGACAATTTCTGCTGTGTCAAGCCTAAAAGAAGAAAAAGAAATTAACCCAATAGCAGCGCAAGTAGAGGAGGATAAAGCATTTTGGATCGAACAAGGACTAGAAGAAGAGGAGTCCAAGCTAAGAGCAACCCACAGAATATTCGGTTCAAAACCTGGAGCATATGGGGCAGGTTTACAGGGACTTATTGACTCGCAAAACTGGAATAATGAGGCAGATTTAGCCCTAGCTTATCTCAATTGGAGTAGTTATGCTTATTCACCATCTGATAGAGAGGAAATAATAGGTACACTAGAAGCAGAAGCATTTAAACAGAGATTGAGTCAAGTAGAGATTGTTTTACATAACCAAGATAACCGAGAACATGATCTCTTAGACTCAGATGATTACTATCAATTTCAAGGAGGCTTAAC
>CASBQB010000188.1 GCA_949127655.1 Chroococcales cyanobacterium PMM_0086
TCCCGTATTGTCGAGGAAGTTCGATTCGATATCGCGATAGGCTTACTTGATGATCCCACGATACCGATCATCGAGATCGCCTATGAACTAGGCTACACTGAAATCACCAGTTTCTCACGCGCGTTCAGACGTTGGACTGGAGTGTCGCCGAGAGAATTCCGTAATCAACAACTATTGAAGTAATATTATAAGTCTATATCTACTAAGCTAAGACGCATTTAAATTGCCTACTAGTACTTTACCTACACCCAGTCGCCCTATCTCCACCGGAACTTTAAATGCTTATACTGTGAACGGGTTAAAACTAAACTTCTACACAAGCAAAATTTAAGCTAGTAAAAGTAAAACTTTTATTAAATACAGATCAACTATGGCTCTCAGTCAATATTGCGTGAAAAAGTCACTCATGTTGCATGGCTATACAGGCACACTTACAAGGAATAAATGGTAGAATAGCTATTCACTAGTGCCCAATAATTGGTAAATGATTCGGATTAATTTTAGCGAAGAAGAAATCAAGCAACTAAACTACGAGAGATATTATTATCCTCATCCTTTAGTGCAAAGAAAAATGGAAGTATTGTATTCTTTTGAGTCAAAATATTTCTCAGGGAAAAATATGCCAAATCTGTGACATTACCAGAGCTACTATGAGTGAATATTTAAAACAATATAAGAGTGGAGGAATAGAAGAATTAAAAAAATTAGGTTATCAAGGGCAAGGTAGTAAACTGAATCAATATAAATCGACTATAGAAGAAGATTTTCGCGTAGCACCACCAAGAAATATAGCCGAAGCATCTCAAAGAATTGAACAAATTACAGGAATAAAAAGAAGTCCAACTCAAGTCCGTGAATTCAGGAAAAAAATAGGCATGAAAACGATAAAAATCGGTTATGTGCCAGGTAAAGGAGCCAATGAAGAGAAAATCAATGAACAAGAAAAATTTAGAAAAGAACAATTAGAACCGTTATTAGAAGAAGCCAAACAGGGGAAAAAAGCAGTATATTTTGTCGATGCAGCACATTTTATTCATCGAGCCTATTTAGGATTTATTTGGTGTTTTGAAAGGCTCTTTATTGCTTCACCATCTGGAAGAAAAAGATTTAATATCTTGGGAGCAGTTAACGCTTTAACTCCTGAAATAATTACGGTAACAAACGAAACTTATATTAATTCAGTCAGCGTTTGTGAAAGATAAATTCGCAGCATTATCATTATCAATTCCTCTTGTTTTAGTATTAGATAATGCTCGCTATCAAAAATGTAAGCTGGTTAGGGAGTATGCCGAAAAATTAGGAATAGAATTATTATATTTACCATCATATTCTCCACATCTAAACCTAATTGAACGTTGGTGGAGATTACTCAGAAATGAATGTTTATATTCAAAATATTATGAAAATTTTGACAACTTTAAAAAGGCAATAAGTGATTGCCTAAAAACCGCTCACATTGACAGAAAATACAAACTGGCGAAACTATTAACTTGGAATTTCCAATCCTTTAAAAATGTTAAGTTCTTAGCCGTTTAGAGTATAACAGCTTACTATTGCTGTATAAGTTAATGGGTTGTCTTTATCTTGTTTGAAACCCATTAACTATCCCACATAACTGAATAATTTTAGTCTGTAAAAGTGCCGAGGGTTCACTACCTCTTTTAAGACCATATTCGAGTTCTAATAAAAGGGGGATAGTCTTGATGAGTTTGTGACCTGAAATAGATTGAATTTCTTTCTTTAAAAAGTAAAGACGTTTAGGATTATTCAAATCAGCCATTGTCGCAATTTTAGCATCATCTTTTTCACCCGCTTCAACTTGCAACTTAATCAAAGTCCAAGTGCGAAACTGCCCAACTAAAGTAGCAACAATCTTTAAAGGGGGTTCATTCTGATTGAGTAAATCCCCCGCCAAACCCAAAGCTTGCCCAGTTTTCCCCTGCATAATGGCTGTAGCTAGTTGTAGACTATTCTGTGAGGTAATATTAATCAGTGAAGCAATTATTTGAGCATCCAGAGGACGTTTAAAGGAAACTTGATAAAGAGAGAGTTTTTCTAATTCATTCCAGATAGCCCTTGTATCACTACCTACTGCTGCAACCATTAACTCCACAGCATCATAAGTCAAAGTTACCCCTTTAGTTTGAGCAAAACGCTTAATCTGTTCAGCAATTTCTTCAGTTTTCCAAGCTCGAATAAGCGAAAACTCCTTAAACCGAGCAATAGTCTGTAAAAATTTAGTTGATTTGAGACGACTATCAGGTTTTTTAGTACTGGTAAAGAGGAGATGTGCATTCTCGTTAACTGCAGGGAGAACTCGTTTCAACTCATTGAGGAGAGGTTCCGTACATTGTTGTCCTAAAAGAGTGTCTTTGACCCAAACTAAGCGCTCGCCATTGCCAAAAGGCGGGGTCATCACTTCAGCCAAAGCTAGTACTTCAGAATCACTAACTGTGCCTGAGAGTTCAAGAAAATTAAAATCCATCCAGACTGGATCAACAACTTGTAAGCGTAACTGCTTAACCTCAATACTCAAACTGAAGTCATCTTCACCCCAAAAAAAGTACACTGGCATATTTTTAATTTTAAACAAGGGCTGTCAAACCTAGTGAATAAGACATACACTAGATTTTGTAAGCAACACGAATAGAGCAAAAAGGAAATTCGATTGGACGAAACTTACCAAATCTATGTTAATCGACTAGTGGAACTGACGCTACCCTCTAGTTATCCGAGCCAACTACAACATATCCACAAGTCACCCAAGTTTGCTGATGGACAAGTTGTACCTTTTCCAGGCTACAGCATCATCACTCCCCCAGGTGCAGAAGATCCCGATAACTGCCTTTTCTATCAACATCTTGAGTCAATTCAAAATCAACTCTTGCTGCAGTTTCCGCCTGAGTTATTAATCCCCCTACCAGCTAAAAGTTTTCACTTAACCTTAGCTGATTTAATCTGGGATCGAGACTATAAGGCAGCTATAGCTGAAAATCCTCATTTTGAAAGCCAATTACAAGAATGTATCCGTGAGAGTTTTGCTAAATATCAGCAAAGTAGTTTTAAAGAACTAGGACAATGGCAACTTTTAGGGCTGCTCGTTTTTCCCAGGGCCTTAGGAGTCAGCGTAGTCCCCAAGACTGAACAAGCTTATGAACAAGTCCTGCAATTGAGAAGAGCTATCTATCAAAATTTGGGCTTGATGACCTTAGGACTAGAGCAAAAATACTATTTTACTGCTCACATTACCCTAGGCTATTTTAACGAGATTCCACCAGAGTTAGATCGGGAAGCTTTAGGGACATTGCTAACTAGTTTTAATGATCAATGGATGGAAAAAGAGCCTCAACTCTTAACCATCAAACAGGCTCAATTGCGTCAGTTCAAGGATATGACTTGTTATCAACGTTCTACAGACTGGCCATCAATTGAGTTATCTAGAGAATAATAAGGCCATGAATGCCACAAGTGAGTTTGATTTTTTACCCCCACAACCGCAAGGTGACAGCGACCTGCTCAATTTGTGGGGCTTTATTCCAGGAATTAAAGAATTTCTGATGTTAAGACAAGTCCATGCACTAGAACACGCTACCGTTTGGATGCTGAGTGAAATGTCTAAAAAAGCTACTAAAGATAATCTTCTCAGGGATGATGAGACATTAGGTGGACTCTCAACAGAAGAGGGTTTTTATCTCTATGGGACGTTCTCTGTAGCAAGCATAGAACTTGCAGTACGTCGCGCTCTTTACCGCCTTAAAGCTGGTGAATGGCGCTTAGCTATCCATCCTCGTTGTGGCACTAATCTCTCTGTTAATCTTGTTTTAACAGCAGGTTTTGCTCTTGGTGCTCATCTTTTATTACCGAGAAGTCCTTTAGAACAGTTGCTGGGTTTAGGTTTAGCAATAGGTTTAGCCACTCAACTATCTTTCCCACTCGGACTCGAAGCACAAAAGTATCTCACTACAGCCATTCCTTTCAATTTGCAATTATCAGAGATTGTGAGAACTGATGACCTATGGGGACAGGAAGCCTATTTTATTCGTCTTAACTGGCAACAGGTGCAATAAAACTTAATTTTTTGTCATAAAAGAAGGTTACAGAAAATAGTAGGCTTTAATAGGAGATACACGAAAGAATGGCGCGTCAAAACGCGGCAATTATAAACCCCAAAAAAAGGTAAAAACTTATGGCACTACAACGCGGATCAAAAGTTAAAATTCTGCGCAAAGAGTCTTACTGGTATGGTGATGTCGGTAGCGTAGTTAGCATTGAAAAAAGCGGCATCAAATACCCTGTAATTGTTCGTTTTGACAAGGTTAACTACACTGGCTACAGTGGTAGTCCATCTGGACTCAATACCAACAATTTTGGCGTAAGCGAACTCCAAGAAGTTTCTGCACCTGCTACTAAAACTTAAATAGAAATAAGTGCCAGAACTTCCAGAAGTTGAAACAGTCTGTCGGGGACTTAATCAAGTAACCCTCAGAAAAAA
>CASBQB010000189.1 GCA_949127655.1 Chroococcales cyanobacterium PMM_0086
CTAGAAGCTGGAAAAAATATAGTGATTGAGTTTGGTTCACAGTCTAATCTCCTCTCTTATATGTTAGCTACTAACATGATGACTAGACGCATTCACCAGAATTATGTTAAAAAAGCTGAACGTTTTCTCCAGTCAAAAAACCCGGTTGATAAACCTAAACAATTAGTCATAACTATCGAAGAAGCACATCGCTTTTTAGATCCGAGTGTCGTCAATCAAACTATTTTTGGAACGATTGCTAGAGAGATGAGAAAATATTTTGTCACTCTTCTAGTTGTCGATCAGCGACCTTCAGGAATTGACCCAGAAGTGATGTCACAAATAGGTACCCGTGTCACCTGTTTACTAAATGATGAAAAAGATATCGATGCTATCTTTACCGGGGTTTCAGGTGGAAGTAGTTTACGATCTGTCTTAGCTAAATTAGACTCTAAACAACAAGCTTTAGTGCTAGGTCATGCAGTACCGATGCCAGTTGTAGTCAGAACAAGAGCCTATGATGAGAAATTCTATCAAGAAATTGGCGATACTGATTGGAAGACTCTTACAGATCAAGAAGTTTTTACAGCCGCAGAATCAGCTAAAGCAGATTTAGGTTTTTAAGATAAACTAACTTTGGAGAAATTAAAACTCTATGTAGAATCTCTAGAAAAAGTATTAAAGTCTAAAAATATCTTAAGACTCTACTTTAACTCCCTTCCAAAAAGCCACATAATTTTTAATATGTTGTGCCTTCTCTTTGGGGTTAGGATAATACCAAGCTGCATCTTGATTCTTTTGTCCTTCAACAACTAGTGTATAATAACTAGCTTCTCCTTTCCAAGGACAGTTAGTGTGGGTATTGCTTTCTTGAAAATATGCAGAGTTAATTGACTCATGTGGAAAGTAATAATTCCCCTCCACGACTTGACATTGGTCACTTTCTGCTAGTGTTACGCCATTCCAAACTGCTTTAGACATACTTACTCACTTTCGAGTGGTTATCTTCTCAATTATCACTCAGATTCTACTCTTTACCGCGATCATAAATAACAATATCCCACTGTCCAGAACGATTAACCTCAAAAGAGACAAAACGACCATTTCCACTGATAGTAGGATGACGCACAGGGAAAGAAAGATCCCTAGTTAAGTTTTCTATTTTAAGATTCTGACGATCATAGAGTATAATATCATTCTTACCAAACTGTTCAGAAAGATAGACTATATATTGTCCATTGCCACTGATGTCTGGTTCATCTTGACGGGTATTGGGTTGGTTTAGACCAGGTAGAGGAATCATTTGACGTGCTATCAGGTCATAAAGCCAAACTCCCCTTTTGCCTTGACGATCTGAGGACACAACCAAGTAACGGCCATCATAAGACAATCGTGGTGATTCTTCATTACTAGGGGTATTCAGGGCAGAATTAGAGGGCAATGGAGGTAATAAAATAGATTGAGACTGATTACAACCAGAGAGAATAACTCCCCATAGCAGACTCAACCCCAATACAAGATACAGTTTACTCCTCATTAAAGATCATTGAGGAACTGGCAACCGGCAGCATACAGCAATTTATGTCATTAAGACACACTTTACCCCAGTTAATTGCCCAACGCACCAAAACTACTCTATTTTCTGCCTTGGTTTTTTCTAGAATATTGCTAATATGATTATCAACAGTTCGTTTACTGATTTTCAGTTTCTGAGCTATTTGTGAATTAGTTAGCCCGTTGGCTACTAGTTCGATGATTTCTAACTCGCGGTCTGAGACGGAAATAGGGACTTGTAACTTACCAGCCTTCATAAGTATTTTTGCCCAATACATTGACTTACTTCTATTGTCTATTATTAAGGATTATGTCTAGATAAATGTACAACGGCTGTAAATTAGCTTAAAAATATACAATGTGAAACTGATTTATTGGTTAGCAGAAATAGAAGAAAGGGATCGTCTTCTGGTTGGAGATAAAGCTTATGGTCTGAATTATCTACAACGGCACAAATACCCAATCATTAACGGTTTTGTGGTCAGTTCTTTGGGTTTAAAAGAACTACTTGAGCGTCAGCTAGATTTTGACAGATATAAAATTAATGTGCAGCTAGAAAATCCCTATTCTCTACAATCATTTGCACAGGGTTGTCAAGAAGTCATTTTTCAAAATGACCTCTCTAGCGCCCTAGTTGAGGTAATTGCTGAAAGTTATCAACAATTACAGTCTTCTCATTTGATTTTACGGCCTTCTTTAGCAGTTAAAACAAAGACTGAAGGCTTACTGGGTTCCCTAATAACTTCGAGTGATCTTCGGTCTGTTGTAAACACCCTAAAAAAGGTTTGGGCAGAACTTTTCACGGCTAAAAGTCTGTTTTACTGGCAAAAAAAAGGTATTCCTTTAATAGAGATTAACTTAGCTGTTCTCATACAGCCAATTAAATCAGCTATAGCATCGGGAACAGTGATTTTAGAAAATCAACAAGCACAGATAGAAGCAGTAAAAGGACTAGGCCATAGTCTAGTTTATGGAGAATTAGCGCCTGATCTCTATCACTTTGACTTGATCAGCGGTAAGATTATTGCTCAAACCAGCAGTCCTAAAAGTCACGCTTATCGTCTTTCTCAAAAAAATGAGCAGCCTCTAGAAAGTTATCTTCTACCATATAGCAAGGACGATGAAGCAAGCTTAACTACAGAACAGCTAGGGCGACTAACTCAATATCTGCAAAGATTGAGCAATGAACTGGATTTTCAAGGGTATTTGGAATGGACTATCTTAGAAGATGAGGAGTTATATTTTACACAAGCCAATCTATATTCTAGCATAGCCCCTCATTCCCTAAGATTAACAGGATTGTCGGCTAGTTCAGGTCAGGTTATCGCTTCAGTAGAGGTCATTTCTGATCTCACTAGTAACCCAACTTTTCCAGCTAAAACTATTCTTGTTTTAAGGCAAATTTCCCCAGCGCAGTTACCCTGGTTAACTAAAGCAGTAGGGATCATTACTGAACAGGGAGGAATTACCAGTCATGCAGCTATTTTAGCTAGAGAACTAGGTATTCCAGCAGTTGTGGGTGTAGCTAAAGCAACTAAATTATTAAAAACAGGCGAATCTATTCTACTAGATGGGGATACAGGAGAAGTATATCGTTTAGCTGGCTCTACATTACCTGCTCAATATTTGGTTAAAGATAGTATTTCTTTTGATACGAAACCGACAAGGAAAGAAGTTCCTCTATCTACTCAATTAATGGTTAATGTCAGTCAAGCGAATTCTTTAGAAGGTTTAGAATTACTGCCTCTTCTTGATGGAGTTGGACTATTGCGTTCAGAAAGTTTCTTCGCTCAACTTTGGTCAGAACGTCCAGCTAGTCAGTGGTCTAGAGATGCTTTACAAGAGAGATTAATCAATTTTATTAGTCATTTTAGCCAGTTATTTGCTCAGCGGCCCGTCTTTTATCGACTCCTAGATCATTCAGATGAAGCGGTAGGTTTAGCTAGAGGAACCTATGCTTATTTACAAGATCCTACCCTTTTAGATCTTCAATTAGAAGCAGTTCTAGAAGTCCAAAAGTTACAAAATACCAATATTAATCTCTTGTTGCCTTTTGTTAGAAGTGTAGAGGAGTTTAAATTTGCTCAGGAACGAGTAGAAAAAATAGGACTGAGAAAATCTTCTTCTTTTGAACTCTGGATTATGGCTGAAGTTCCCTCGATCTTGTTTCTTTTACCTGATTATGTCAAAGCAGGAGTACAAGGTATTTCTATTGGAACCAATGATCTAGCTCAGTTGTTATTGGGGTTTGGTCGAGAAGTTACCCACATTGAGGAAACGACCTGTCCAAAAGCACTTAAGCAAGCTATACAGCAGTTAATAGAATTAGCCACCAGTTGTGGTATTCCCTGTTCAATTTGTGGACAGGCTCCCCTACAGTATCTAGATTTAATCGAGTCCCTTGTCGAATGGGGCATTACAACTATCTCTGTTGAACCACAAGCCCTTAGAAAAACTTATCATACTATAGCCAGAGCCGAACAACGTTTAATCCTTCAAGCTGCTAGAAAGATACTCTATTTTAATTCTTAAATTTTGTGCTAAATATATAATAGAAATTATGCAAATACCCCGTCTACATCCCGACACTATAGAAGAAATTAAACAAAAAGTTGACATTGTTGAGGTCATCTCGGATCATGTTGTTTTAAACAAGCGCGGTAAAGACCTAGTTGGTCTATGTCCTTTTCATCAGGAAAAAACAGGCAGTTTTACTGTTAGTCCTAGCCAACAAATGTACTATTGTTTTGGTTGTGCTGCAGGGGGTAATGGGATTAAATTCTTAATGGAAATTGGCAAACAATCATTTCAGGAGGTAGTTTTAGACTTAGCTAAACGCTACCAAGTGCCAATTAAAACACTAGAAAGGCAATCATCGCTTGAAGTCAACCGCCAACTAAGTCTCAGAGAGAATATGTATGAGATTTTGGCGGTCAGTACGAGTTTTTATCAATATATCTTACAGCAAGAACAGGGAAAAGTCCCTCTAGAATACCTAGAAAAAGAGCGTCAATTGAGCCTAGAGACTGTACAATCTTTTCAGTTAGGTTATGCACCAGGAGGCTGGGAAACCCTCTACAAATATCTAATAGAGAGTAAACGTTATCCAGTGACGGTGGTTGAACAAGCGGGACTAATTAAACCGCGTAAGAGTGGGAGTGGTTATTATGATCTCTTTAGAGACCGTCTGATGATTCCCATTAAAGATACACAAGGAAGAGTTATTGCTTTTGGGAGTCGTTCTCTCAATGGCGAAGAACCAAAATATCTCAATTCTCCTGAAACACCTCTTTTTGATAAGAGTAAGATCCTCTTTGCCTTAGATCGGGCTAAAATGGGTATTTCTAAGCAGGATCAAGCTATTGTAGTTGAGGGTTATTTTGATGCAATTGCCCTTCACAGTGTAGGTATTACTAATGCTGTTGCTTCTTTGGGAACAGCCTTTAGTAGTGAGCAATTAAAACAACTCTTACGCTATAGTGAATCTAAACAAGTTATTTTCAATTTTGATGCAGATAAAGCAGGTTTAGCGGCCACACAAAGAGCTATTAAAGAAATAGAACCACTGATTTATGCAGGACAAGTGCAAGCCAAAATTCTCCATCTCCCGCAGGGTAAAGATGCTGATGAGTTTCTTAAATCTAGTCCCCATGCTGTAGAAGATTATCTCGAAAGTGCAGAACAAGCACCTCTTTGGATGGACTGGCAGATTGCACAATTAATCAACAATAAAAGATTAGATCAAGCCGATCATTTTCAGCAGATTTCTAGTGAGATGATCCAATATATTTCTAAATTAGCAAGTGCTGATTTACGCACATATTACATTGAAAAATGCGCAACTATCTTATCAAATGGTGAGGTCAGACTTATTTCTAGTTATGTGCAAAACTTACAGAATAAACTTAAGCGACTTAACTCACCATCTGCTACTGCTTCACCCTCACTCATACCTCTAGTTAATGGTGATAAGAGTCTTTTAGAAAAAGCAGAATCTTTCTTATTATTAATCTATTTACACTGTTCTGATTACCGTCAAAAAATCAGGGATTCTTTAGAGGATAAAGAGATGGTTTTTACTTTATCTCCTCATCGTTCCCTCTGGCAAGTTATTATGCAAATACAAGCAAGTGATAATGAACCAAATCTCCTGGAACTGTTGCAGGATTACTACTTTAATGAAGCAGAAAAATTCAAGCAAGTATCTCATCTATTCCACTTAAGCGAAAAAAATCATGAGGACTTATTTAGAATATCTGAATTAATTGAACAGGCAATTGCCTCATTAGAAAGAGTTCAGTTAGAGAAATATCGTCAATTATGTTTACAAAAATGGCAAGAATTGAGTCAAAATGAGAATAATAATTCATATTATTACCTGCAAGAATTTTATAATACTCAAGCTAAAATTCATCAATTAGACCAAGTACGTCTTACTGCTGGATAAGTAAAAATGGCTCTTAAAAAACAGAAACAAATAATCTTTATAATTGGAATGTCTACCTTTGGTTGGTTATATTTTCAAGCATTTTCTAGTTTAGAGATAAATTTTATCTTTAAGAATTATTTAGCTATGCTCCCTTTAGCTATACTTTTTACTGTATATTTAATCTTGAAAAAGAACAGAAAACTCCCTAACAAGAATTAGCGATGTTAATTATCAGAAGGAATAGTAGGGGTAGGCGTTGGTGTAGAAGTTTTAGAATTTAAGGAATTGTATCCGAAATAAGCCAAAAAGCCCAGGATCAATAAGCTTAAAATACCAAAAAGGATCTTGTTATTTGATGTCTTCTTGTTTGAAGGTAACGACTGAGTCGGGTTATCTTCTGAATTGACTGTAACTTCAGGTGAAGTTACCATTGAAGAGTCAGCCTTCGGTAAAGAAATAACCCAGTCTTGAGTATTTGTTTTCTCTTTAACTTGACAATGTACTAAGATAATTGTTGTATTATCATGTCCATTTTTGGAATTAGCTAAGTGAATTAAACTTTCCCCTACTCGGACTAGTTCTTTTTTCCCTTCTAGTAGAGGCAGAAGGGTACTTTCCCAATATTGGTCTATGAGGTCATAGTCACTCAGTCCATCAGAAGTCAGTAAAATTAGACAATCTTGATCCGGTATTTGACGTTGAATAGAGGGATAGAGATTGTTTGAGGGGGATGTTCCCAATGCTTGTGTTAGTGCGCCTGCAGTAGGATGTTGAACAGCATTACGATAGAGATGATGACCTAATCTAACCTCACGGGAAGCTATATCATCATCTACAGTGACTTGATGACAACTAGTAGCGGTAATCCAGTATACTCTTGAATCTCCAACATTAGCTAGATATACTTCGTGTTTTTGGGCTATTCCCATTACTAAGGTAGTTCCCATCCGTTGCCTTTGGAAACGTTCTTCTCGGTCGTTACGCTGACAAATCAGATCGTTAGTTTTATAGATCGCTTTTCTGAGAATTTGAGATATTTTAGGGTCTTCCTTGTTAGCTTTAGATAAATAGGCAGTTGTTTGTTCAACGAGACTATTAACTGCTAATTCTGAGGCCACTTCTCCTGCATCTTGTCCACCTATGCCATCACAGACAATGCCAATTATCTCTCCTTGACTTTCTGATCTAATCAGTGTTCTATTCTCTGGATAACAAGCATCTTCATTGTGTTCACGACTTGGACCTGTATCTGTTTGACTATAGAGACTATAAGACCAATCATAGAAGTTTTGACAGTCTTTTAATGCTTGGTCTAGTAATAATAATAAGTCTTCTGATTCTTGGATTTCTTCGGCTTCTAATTTTTGACAAATTTCTTCTAAAAATCCCCTTATTGAAGGTGATGTTTCTGATAACCATGTTCGCCACAATAAGGCAAAATCTTTCAGCTTATGAATTTTGAGTTCATCTGTTTGAAGTTGCTGTAATTGAAGGAAGCTACCATTAATTTTTAAAAGATCTTCATTAAAGAGAGTCGAGACGACACCTTGACTTTTCAAGGGTTCCCAAAGTCTAACTAACTGCCATAACCAGCTTAGTTGTTGCAAAGGGGTTGCAGTTTCTCTCCACAATTCCCTAATTGAGGGTAATAATTGGGTATATTGTGGTTCTCCATTTGCATCAAGAGGAATTGTTCCGTATTCTAAAAGCCAGATGTCCTCTTCTTCTAGAAGTTTTCCGAAGACTTGCGGGATATTTAAAGGCAAGAGAAAGAGTTTTAGATACGGCTGAATTGACCGTGGCAGAGTTTCGGTCACCTGAGGAGGAATTCCAGGTTTAGTATCTAAGAAAATGTTAGTCTGTTTACTTATGTAGCGGTCCCCAATTAATTCCCCCCCCTCAAAAGTCTTCTCTGAGTTACCAACTGCCCAAAGATAACGCTTGACTAATGGTAACCCACATTGACAACAGACTAGTCCATTTAGGGGATTAGATGCTTGACAAGTTTCATTGATACATTGCATCCTGTCTACAGGTTTTTCCATCAACTCTCTTGACTCCTAGTCAAAGTTGCAGGGTAGTACTTATCAAATCACTTATATTTCCCTTCAGTTTCTAAGCTTTCTATTTTTGGTAGTCCCATACTGTAGTTTAATACTCTCGCGCCTAAATTGTAGCTGATCTGTCCTTTCTGTAAGAGACTGCGGACTAGGTACTCTAGATCTGAACCAATGCGCCGTAAGTTATATTCGCTGAGATCCTCTCCATCGTAGGATTCTACTAACTCATCAAATTTACGATAAATCTGTTGTAAAGCTTCAACACTCCAATTAAATTCATTATCTGGATCAACATCCAAAGTCAACATCTTGTCGCTAGGAATGAATTCATTATCTTTTACTTCTGCTGTGTATAGGCGAATGTGACGAGTTGTGGATTTTAAAATCATTATTTTTAACTGCTCCTTATTGGCCTTTTTATTTTAGTCGATTTTTAGTTATTTTCAATAGAAGACAGGAGGTAAAAGATAAATTACCGCCTGTCCCTATTCTCTCTAGTTTTTGTAGGCTTTAATACATTCTTCTACTAGGGGTAGAACTGTATCGACATCTCGCCAACCGAGAATTTCAGTAACTTTTTTCTCCAGATTTTTATAGCTTCTGAAGAATTCAGCAATTTCATCTAGTCGATGTTGTGGCACGTCTTTAAGAGATTTAACATGAGTATAGCGGGGATCTTTGTCTGGTACACAAAGAATTTTCTCATCCGGATCTCCTCCATCTATCATCTCTAACATTCCCACAGGACGTGCTGTAATCACACAACCTGGAAAAGTTGGTTGATCCATCATAACCATTCCATCTAGAGGATCTCCATCACCCGCTAGGGTATTTGGGATGAATCCATAGTCATAAGGATATTGTACAGATGAGTACAAAACGCGATCTAGTGCGAAGGCATTAAGATCTTTGTCAAACTCATACTTATTGCGGCTCCCGCCTGGGATCTCAATCAGTACATTAATCAATTCGGCTTTTGGCTGTGCCGGAATGCGCGATAAATCCACGAACTTTCTCCCAAAACAGTCTCAAGGTTTCCCCAAAATCATACCACCTGAGTTATCTCCCAGTATCATGGTCTTTAGCGGAACTTGTGTTTGATTTGAAGAAGAGTAATAGGCGATGGCCATGACTGGCACTGTTAAAGTAATCATTGCTATCGTCGTTCCCAAAAGACTTGTCCATCTACTGATGGGTTGTTTGGTCTTTCGTCCTAACGGGTCTGTTACTTCCATAAATTCGGTAAATTGAACAACTTTGATGAAGACTATAAGTTTTACTTCTTCTTATCTTAACTACTTTTTTCAAAATTAACCATATAAAGAGAGCGGTTCCTAAATATTTTTGTGCCATATCCGAAAGATTAACCCCCTTTACTGCCTTTGAGAGAAGTAAACTACAACAAACAAAGTAGAAAGAGGGGAATTATCGCACTACAGACAAGAGTTAAAGTGCTTTAGCTTTAGCGACTACATTTTCAACTGTAAAGCCAAATTTTTCCATAATCAGATTACCAGGTGCAGAAGCCCCAAAGGTTTCAATACTGACTGTTGAACCTTGATCCCCTACATAACGAGACCAACCTAAGCTAATTCCTGCTTCTACAGCTAGACGTTTTTTGACTGCTTTAGGTAAGACAGACTCTTTGTATTCTGCAGTTTGCTCCTCAAAAAGTTCCCAGCTTGGCATAGAGACAACGCGTACTTTTAATCCTTCGCTGATTAAGACTTTAGCTGCTTCTACACAAAGACCAGTCTCGCTACCTGTACCAATCAAGATCAAATCAGGGGTACCCTGACTATCACTTAGAATATAGGCTCCTTTGAGGGTATTTTCAATTGAGCTACCTTCTAAGATAGGTAGATTTTGACGAGATAAAGCTAGAAGAGTTGGACGCTTACGGTTCTCTACAGCTATCTTATAGGCTCCTGATGTCTCATTAGCATCAGCTGGACGTAGGACAATCAGGTCAGGAATAGCCCTCAAAGAGGTAATATGCTCTACAGGTTGGTGAGTTGGTCCATCTTCCCCTAGGGCGACTGAATCATGGGTCATCACCCAAATTACTTGAGCTTCAGATAGAGCTGAAAGGCGGATAGCATTCCGCATATAGTCTGTGAAGATCAGGAAGGTTGCACCATAGGGAATTAAACCCGCTCCATAGAGACTTATCCCGTTACAGATGGCTCCCATAGCGTGCTCACGCACTCCAAAATGGATATTCCGATTGTTGTATTGGTTTTTTTGGAAGTCGCCGTATCCTTTGAGCAGGGTATAGTTAGAGTGGGTTAAATCTGCTGATCCGCCAATCAGTTCAGGTAATACCTTAGCTAGAGCATTTAGAGTAATTTCTGAGCTTTTGCGGCTAGCTAGTGCTTTATCTGCTGGTGTATAGACAGGTAGAGCTTTTTCCCAATTTTCGGGCAGTTCTTTAGTGAAGACTAGGCGATTAAATTCTGCTGCTTCTTGAGGATACTTAGCTTGGTATTGAGTCCAAGTAGCTTCCCACTCTGTTTGATAATCTGCACCTTTAGTTACAGCTTGGCGGAAGTGCTTAAGAACATCTTCGGGTATAACAAAAGGTTCATAGTCCCAACCCAGATTTTTTCTAGTTGCTGCTACTTCATCTTTACCTAATGCTGCACCATGTGCATCGGCTGTATTTTGTTTGGCTGGTGAACCATAACCAATGAGGGTGGTTACTTTGATCATTGAGGGTTTATCAGTGACCGCTTTAGCTGCTTCTATGGCTTTAGCAATCCCTTCTAGGTCTGTGTTGCCATCTTCTACGTGTTGTACGTGCCAACCATAAGCCTCAAAACGTTTGGAGACATCTTCAGTAAAAGCAATATCTGTAGAACCATCAATAGATATATGATTGTCATCATAGAGAGCTATCAACTTACCTAGACCCCAATGTCCGGCTATAGAACAGGCTTCCCCTGAGATTCCCTCCATATTACAACCATCACCTAGAATGACATAGGTATAGTGGTCAATTAATTTGTGGTCAGGTTTGTTAAAGACTGTTGCTAGATGTGCTTCGGAAAGAGCTATACCCACCGCATTAGCAATGCCTTGACCTAGTGGACCTGTGGTGACCTCTATACCTGATGTGACAAAGTTTTCAGGGTGTCCAGGTGTTTTAGATTGCCACTGACGAAATTGCTTAATTTCTTCTAGTGGTACACTATCGTAACCCGTTAAATATAGTAGGGCGTATTGTAGCATACAGCCATGTCCGGCTGAGAGGACAAAGCGGTCTCTATTGATCCATTTAGGATCTTTTGGATTGAACCGCATGAACTGATCCCATAGCACAAAGGCCATTGGCGCAGCGCCCATTGGTAGTCCCGGGTGGCCTGATTTAGCCTTTTCAACTGCATCAATAGCTAGGAAACGGATAGCATTTATGCAGAGTTCTTGGATTGACTTAGTAGCAACGACCATAAGTTTTTTAAAGGAGTGAACTAAAATAGAATATAGCTAGGGAAAGCTAGTTTTGAATACATCTTCCCATTGTTCGGTCATCATGGGAAGATCAAGTTAGTGATACTTTTTGAAAGCTAGAGTGGCATTATGTCCACCAAAGCCAAAAGAGTTAGAAAGAGCTGCCTCTACTTGGTGGGCGCGACTGTGATTTGGTATGTAGTCTAGGTCACATTCTGGATCAGGATTGGTCAGGTTAGTAGTTGGTGGAACTTGGTCATGCACTATGGCCATGACTGTTGCTACTGCTTCGATTCCGCCTGAACCACCTAATAAGTGTCCAGTCATCGATTTTGTTGAGCTTATGGGTACTGAGGCTGCATATTCACCTAGGGCTTTTTTTATAGCTCTGGTTTCTGTAGCATCATTGACTGGAGTACTTGTTCCATGAGCATTGATATAACAAATATCTCTAGCTGTTAACCCCGCGTCTTTGATTGCTAGTTCAATAGCTCTAGCTGCCCCTTGACCATCAGGAATAGGTGAAGTCATATGATAGGCATCACAGGTCGTCCCATAGCCTACTATTTCTGCATAGATTTTTGCATTGCGGCCTATGGCCTGCTCTAAATCTTCGAGAATTAATATGCCCGAACCTTCACCCATAACAAAGCCGTCCCGATCCAGACTAAAAGGACGACTAGCTGTTTCAGGCTGGTCATTGCGCATGGAAACGGCTTTCATTGAGGCAAAGCCCGCCATGGCTAGGGGAGTAACTGCTGCTTCTGTGCCGCCGCAGATCATGGCTTTTGCGTAGCCTGACTGAATTAGGCGATAAGCATCTCCTATGGCATTAGAACCGGCTGCACAAGCTGTTACTGTACAACTGTTAGGACCTTTAGCTCCTGTATGAATAGCGGTCATGCCAGCGGCCATATTTGCTATCATTGTGGGTACCAAAAAGGGACTACAACGACCTGGCCCTTTTCTCAAATAGATCTCTTGCTGGTCTTCCATGACCCTCAATCCGCCAACACCTGTGCCAATGATTACTCCTACCTGGTCTGCATTGAGGTCATTGATTACCAGTTGAGCATCCGCAAGTGCCTGACGACTTGCGATGACAGCAAATTGCGTAAAACGATCCATTCGTTTTGCTTCTTTACGATCCAAATAATCATGGGGGTCAAAACCCTTTACTTCTCCAGCTATGCGGCATTCATGCCGAGAAGCGTCAAATAGGGTGATAGGTCCAATTCCATTGCGACCACTGATTAACCCTTCCCAATATTCAGTGACGGTTTTCCCTATGGGGGTGAGTGCGCCTAGCCCCGTTACTACGACTCGGTTTCGTTGCCAATTTGCCATTTTCTCTCTTTTAAATCAAGGGATCTGCCCAGAATGCAGTAAGCCGGTTAAGCGTTCAATCAGACTTTTAGTTGACAACCTAGGCAGCTGCCCCTATTTTTTGACTAATGTGCTCTACTGCTTTACCTACAGTGTCGATTTTTTCGGCTTCTTCGTCGGGAATCTCAATATTAAAAGACTCTTCTAAAGCCATTACTAATTCCACGATATCTAATGAATCAGCCCTTAAGTCATTGGCAAAACTAGACTCTGCTTTAATTTCATCAGCTTCTACCTCTAACTGTTCTACTACGATTTGTTTGACTTTTGCAAAGATTTCTTCTTGGTTCATTACTCCTGGTTCTCTGTCCGCTCAAGACTCTAGCTAAGAATTCTAGTTAGAGAGAAAGTGGGGCGGCTTGATGCCACTTTCTTGATTTACAAAACATAATTTTAATCAGCATTTTTCATCATATCGGAAAGCGTCGCCGCTATCTCTTCTCTTTTAGGCAATTTTTCTCTCTGTTTTAAGCTCTCAAGTATTTGGATTGCCTTTAGTATTTTTAAATTAATTATCTTAAAGTCTTTGCAGGTAGGGGTTCTAGAATATTAAGGTTAAAGGATTGAAGCTTATTGCTCAAGGAGAATCGGCCTCTTAAACTTCTGAGAGGATTATTGTACCTTCGTTTAATTCTACTGAGTTTTATCTACTAGCAAACCTTTAACCCTCGCTCTCACCTCTATTTTCTAAGACTTTGACGAGAGATAATTTTTTCGACAGTGGCTTGAGTATCTTGTAAAAGTTTAACGCGACTATCTTGAGTCATGTTCAGACTCGGGACTAGATTGCGAGCTTGGAGGGTCATGTGGAGTTGAAGTTCGGCAACATATTCCTTAATCTCTTCACGATGATGATTGGATTTCCATGAAGCTAGTTCCACGTTCGATTACTCCTTTTTTGATTGTTTTAATGCTAAGTATGTCGCTTTTTCGAGATTATCATAAGTAATTTTTGTTTGGCGCTCTTCGATACATTTCTCAATGTTCAGTTAGAGTCCAATCTTGTCCGAGAAGCAAGGTTATTTGAGCTTTCTGCGCAATCTTTATTTCCCCTCTCCCTAAGACCTCCTTGAGAGATTGAGCTTTCTCTTGTTCTCCTTCTGGGACTAGAATCTGGGTGAAGTTAATGCTAGAGCTTTTTCCCTGATAACGAAAAACATAAGCCCCGCTGAAACCCTTATTTTTTAAAAAAGTGACGGTTTTGGTTGCTAAACCTGGCTGTTTTGTGCCATTGGCTACAGCAATTGACCAGGCTTTGCTATTTTCCGATGTCCCAAAATCCCTGCTGATCTGACTAATTTTTTGATCATCAGCAAGCCAATAACTTAAACGGTATTTTGAACCACTAGGCTCCCCAGGTAAGAGAATGGTTTGTAGGGGTTGCTGAGTATTTTTTGAAGCTAAACTAACACAGCCCACAATCTCGCCAATAGAGAGGTCTGTATCTAAATACTCTCTGGCAACCGCATAAATTTGCGGTATTTTTAAGAGGGTTATTGGCTGAACAAGTTTTCTGGTTAGCACTTGCAGAACTTCTTGTTGTCGTTGTACCCGACCTATATCGCCTACTCTATCTCGAAAACGTAGATATTCCTGTAACTTTTGCCCGTTGAGAACTTGTTTTCCAGGTAAAAAGTTAATGTACAGATGTTGTGTCTCGTCGGTATATTTCATCGCTTTAGGGACATTGATTTCTATTCCTCCTACCGCGTCAACTAGCTGGATTAATCCCTGTGTATTAACTCTGACATAGCGGTCAATCTTCACTCCTTTTAAAAGTTGACTAACGGTTGCTACAGCTAAAGGTACCCCCCCTCTGATATTGGCTGCATTGATCTTAGCTATCCCCACCCCTGGTAATCGCACCTGTGTATCACGGGGGATAGAAAGAATCTTTATTCCTTCTTTATTAGATATATGTACTAAAAGCATAGTGTCACTGTTGCCTATAAAGGAGTAGGCCGGATTAAACTTATCTCTTGGTTGATGTCCAGAGTTATCAATCCCCAAAACTAAAATATTGATGGGACGCTTTAGACTTCCTGGAAATAAACCAGTAATTTTTTCTTTAACCAAATGAGCAGAACTATCTTTTTGCTTAAATGGCCTTGACTCCATCGCTATACCCAAGAATCCTCCTAGAACCCCTGCCAGTATAGCCACAATTCCTAGTTTTATCATTGTTCCTTGTCTTTTTTTTTGCTTCATTGTTCTATAATTGTTAAATATGCCCCCCCAGGGGATACCGGATATATTAAGATAAGTAACAATAAGTTAAAAAATTTAACATTAATCTAGGAAATATACCGTGTTATCAACGCCATCTTCATCAATTACTGAATATCAAAATAATCTTTTAGGGGCAATATGGAATCACAAGTCTCATCAAGCTAGACGCGTCTTCTCAACTTCGGCATTTTTAGTCTGTGTTCCCGTCTTCTTTGAAGCGCCGCTGGTGCGTTTAATGCCCTTGGTCAGCGTATTATTGACCATTGTTCTAGTGTTAGTGAGTTTTTATCTACTAAAACGGACTAAAACCCAAATATGGGGAGATCTTTTATTAGGGTTTAGTTATTCTTGGTTAGCTGGAGCTATTTACTGGGGATGGTTTCGCTCGGAACCACTGCTTCACTTGCCAGTAGAAGGACTCTGTTTACCTTTTGTGCTTTATGCTTTAAGTAAAGGAAAACATCAAATTGGGGGACTGTTTTATTTAGGCTCTCTTGTAGGAACTATAATAACAGATATTTACTTTTTCTTGACAGGCTTGATTCCCTATTGGCGTCAAATCATGTCAGTAGAGCAAAATCTAGCTAGTCCTATTTTGCATCAAGCACTTATTCAAGTTCAAAATCCCTGGGGCATCAGCTGGGCAATAGTCTTAGTTAATCTGTTATTAGCATTAGGACTATGGTCTATAAAGCAAGAAAAACTTTATTGGTGGGGTTTTGCCGGAGCCGTATTAAGTACGATTTTAGTAGATAGCTTATTCTTGGTTGCAGCCTATCTTGTTTGAAGATCTATCAAAATACCTTATGCTGTTGAATCCATGTCCTCTAGTGACCTATATACCGACCCGAATCATCAGACCAGGATTGAGAAATCCGTGGATAATATAGCAAGTAATCCCTATTTGACAGTACACACACCCAAAGGAACTGTTTATCTAGAACTTAATGATAAGAACTATTGGACTATTGGACGTGGCAAAGACAATACTCTGATGGTGCCGGATAACTGTATCTCCCGTAATCATGCTATTTTACAACGCACGGAAACAGGGGAATTTTATATAATAGATTTGGGAAGCCGTAACGGAACTTTTATTAACGGAAGAAGGGTTAGTGTACCAGTAACACTAAGCAATGGAGATAATATTACTTTTGGTAAGACAGAAATAGAGTTTCACAGTTCCCGCAGCACTAGTAACCAAAAAAGCCTTTTACTAACTGAGCGAGATACTCAAACTTCTGCTATGTTAGAGCGTCGTCTAATGTCGGTAGTTGTTATAGATATGCGCAATTTTACAGCATTAGCTAGACAAATTGAAGAGCAAAAACTTTCTCTAATGGTTGGACATTGGTTTCGGGAAGCTGGTCTGATCATTCGAGAATCGGGAAGTTGGGTAGATAAGTATATTGGTGATGCTATAATGGCTATCTGGTTTCATGGTACGATAAAAGTACCTCATGCGGATATTCTGAATATCTTTCAAGCTGTCCATCAAATTTGCAGTATGACTGAAACTCTCACCCAAGAATATGCCTTGCCTTTTACCTTGAAAGTTGGAGCGGGGATTAATACAGGCTATGCGATGGTTGGCAATACAGGAAGCGGCGATAATCCTGACTTTACAGCAATTGGTGATACAGTTAATACCGCCTTTCGTTTAGAATCAGCTACTAAAGAAGTTGGTATTGATTTGGCGATTGGGGAAACAACCTATGATTATCTTAAAGCTTTACCTTTAATCCAGCACCTTTTTGGGCAATATACAGTTAATCTCAAGGGTTATGAAAAGCCCATCTCTACCTATGGGACAACTTTTGAACAGTTACATCAATTTTTAATCACTCAGACAAGATTAGCCCAGGATTAATCAGACACTCAACCGCAAAAATTTCCTCAAAAGATTTAATCAAATCTACCTGGACTTGTGCGATATTAACTTCAGGTAAAAATTGAGCAAGGTTCCCCACAGGGTGATTCAGTAAACCACAGGGGACAATATGAGTAAACCCAGTTAAGTCGGCTGTGACATTGAGTGCGAAGCCGTGCATAGTGATCCATTGACTTACTTTAATACCTATTGCCGCAATTTTATAACCTTCTAGCCACACTCCGGTTAATCCTGGAGAACGAGTCGCCGAAAGTCCATAAGTTTTAACAAGCTGAATAATTACCTCCTCAAGTTGTCTGAGATACCAATGTAAGTCTTTTTGATAGTAGTTGAGATTTAAGATAGGATAGCCTACTAATTGACCTGGACAGTGGTGAGTTACCTCGCCACCTCTTTCACTGCGATAAACTGGATAAGGGGGGTCTACAAGCTCAAATTTTAAGTGTTCTAGAGTTGCGCCTGTTCCTAATGTATAGATAGGGAGATGTTCTAATAAAAGAAGAATATCTGGAAGTTCTTGGTTTTCTTTTCTGCCCTTGACTAGAGACCTTTGCAATTCCGAGGCCCGCTCATAGGTAACTCTACCCAGATAGTAAACGTGACATACTCTTGACATCAATTTTAGACTAATTGTGTATCTTCTAATCTAAAGAAATATAACAGGATGCAAAGGAAAATAACAACCTATTGCTTAAAGAGAAAGAAGTGTTAATCTGAAGGTATAGGAAACGACTAGGGGGGGAAGCATTCTCAAATTATCTCCTTGCCCTATTCAAAGAAAACGGAGTAGAAAATATGAAGCTTTTGATCCAGGGAAATAATATTACTGTTACCGATGCCATTCATGACTATGTAGAACAAAAGCTGGAAAAATCCATTAAAC